>CAJXTM010000473.1 GCA_913061385.1 uncultured Rhodopirellula sp.
AGAAGGCTACAGATGAGAAGGCTACAGATGAGAAGGCTACAGATGAGAAGGCTACGGATGAGAAGGCTACAGATGAACCAGAGAAAGAGCCTACCTTTGAGGAACAGCGTGCAGAAATTGAAAGGGCTCTTGCGACGCCCAAGGCAATTGCACGCTTAGATGCTGCGATGCAGCAAATCTACTCCAAGATGCAGAAGTATTTTGACTTGGAGGCGAGCCGAAGTGGCTACAGCGCCGAAGACCTAGCGAAGATGGAAGTTCTCCAAAAGCCAGATCTTGCTGCGTTGGCGGCGAGTTACGGATTAACATTTGAGACGATTGGATTTCATGATGCTTTCACGATCCGTGATGAGCCTGTTGCTGATTCGCAAGTTGCAGGTGGCTTACAAATGCAAGGTCCCAGTTTTGTGCAAGTGATGTACACGCTCACTCCCAGTGGAGATCCGGAAAAGCCATTGTATTCTCCGCTATTGACATCGGCATTCGTCGTAGAAACTCCTGCAATCAGTAAACAGTACATCAGTTGGAAGATCGAGGAAAAAGCGGCTTACATTCCCACGATAGACGAGGTGCGGACTGACGTAGTCAATTCTTGGAGGACTATCAAGGCTGGTGAGCTTGCCTCGAAAGCGGCGACCAAGATCGCAACCGAATTGAATGAGTCGCCCGAGAAAACTTTGGCTGAACTTGTTCCTGAAGACAAGAAGAAAGAGTTTTTGAATGAATCCCTGCCTGCATTTCAGTGGATGAATCCGACTTTCAGTCAGCGGAAGATGCAGGCTCTTCGAATGCAACTCACTCAAGACTTTTTGCCAGACTCTGCAACGATCGGGAATGTTCCTGAGCTTGATAATGTGGGTGAGGGTTTCATGAAGGCGGTGTTTACTGCCTCGCTTAATCAAGCGGCTACAGCCATGAACGAGTCTGGCACTGCCGTCTACGTTGTGCAGCCAACTCAATTCACGCCTTCGGTGAATGTTCTGCGGGAACAGTTCAAGTTGCCCAGAAGCCGGAATGACGTAGTGGTGCAAATGCTCTCAGGTAATGACAATGCAGCAATCCTGAATGGATTCTTTGAATCGGTCGACGAGGAAGCTGGCTACGTCAACAATATGTCGGAACAACAGTAGTTTTGGGCGGGCTTTGTCGTGCTCGCTGATTCGGCGAGTTAAATACCAAGTGCAATCACTCCGCGGTTGGTTGTGTGTGACAAACGTACGCCGACATATGTTTCGCATGATCGGGTGTGAACGGCTTCAGGAGTGTGGCAACACCAAGTTAGCTAGCTGCGATGGCTTGATCGTCGTAGGCTTGCTAACGAATGCCTAGTTTTTCGTCTCTTGGTTTTATCTTGCCGCCGAAGCTAAATAACCCGTAATTCTGGGTGCACAGCGCTATGCGAGTGTGTTTTCTCCCCACACTGTTAACGTCTGGTGAAGGTGTCGTTAACTTTAACACCTTGTTGGTTCCGTCTTTAAAGATGGCTTGGTATCGTCTCGGTTTATCCCAGGGGGAAAAGCCTGGGCAGGATTAGCCAACTACGGATTCGGGGTGCACGGCAGAATGTTGGACGGAACTAGCAGGGTACGCGACACGGGGTCCGTTTCAAAGTTGACTCCGCGCCATCGCTTCTCGATTCGAGTGGCAGCACATTCGATGCTTCTGCTTTGGGGCACGTTTATTCAGCCCGGATTTTGCCGGGCTGTGGAGCCACGTGTCATGCGAGGCACGATCTCGCGTCTGCAAGCTCTCGAACAACAGTTCTCCACTGTTGGCCTCGTTGAGGGTGAACCGCGATGTGCTGGAATCACAGAGTATTACTGGGATGCGAATCGCGAACTTGAGCTGGAGCTGAATGCGGCCAAGAAAAACTTCGAGGCATGCGAGCCCGATCATCATCGGATGACCTTGGTCGCCGGTCCTGCGGGCTTGGGAAAGACATTCATCAAACGCGACTTCTGTGCTGGAGTCCCCGTGGGAGCCTTGTGGAAATTTGATGTGCGTGAATTGTTCCAGCACTATTGCGAACAGGGGATGGCGGAGCAAACTGCGGACCTGCATGATGGAACCACCGTTTTTAATCACATGCTTTCCTTAACCTCTGTGGGACGAAAGCAATTTCGAAGCGACGTGCTAAACTCCCAAGCCAGTTTCGTCGTCGTCGACTCACTTGATGAAATTCACCCGAAAGATTACGTCTTTGTTTTGCAGACGCTTGAGGAATTTCTGCGGCGGTCCGAACGCGCGTTTGCTCAGGTGGTGGTGTTTGGGCGGCCGTTTTCTTTCGTGACCTATTGGCATCAGCGTGATGCCAATCGCTATCAAGACATTGTGCATGGATTCATATTGCGAAAACCCGAGTTTCGTACCGATGGTGATATTCAGGTGTCAAATTGGAATTTTGATTCTTGGAAATTTGGACTGCGGCGTGGTTCAGCGCAGGCGAACGCTGAGGTTACGTTTGCTGAGTATCAAGCATGGTGCGAACGGGGCTACGGTTGTGACGGAGAGTTTTCAGACATGATATTTGATCCGAATGATCATATGAAGGTCGAAGTTCGTGCAACGCTCGAGCGTTGGATTTCAGAGGAACCGACGGTCGCTGCAGTGATCTCGAATCTGGCCGCGAATGGGATGGTGCGGGATATTCTTGTGGATCAATTGCGAGCTGGTGAGGAATTTGATGAGCGAACGTTCATGGATCAATTCCTTACGCGTTGGCTTGAACGTGATACCAAAAGTGATGATCGCCCTAGCTTGATCAAGCCAACGCATCTTCATGCCTACCTTGGCTTGTTAGAAAACGTCGCAGCAAGCTATTCATCGAGCGTGAAGGCCGACGGAACGTTTTCGGTACCCAGTGATGCGAATGTGAAGATTGAGTTGAACGGTGGTGATGTGATGGTCTCTGTGAAGGGGCTTCTGAATCGGTCAGGGCTGGTGACTGTTCAACCTTTCGGGAAAGCCACGAACGAATATCGGTTCGAGCCTTTTTGGTTGCATCGATTTTTGACAGGTAGATACGTAAGGCGGCTGTCGGGTGCCGAGGTCAGGCAATCACCTGTTGCGTTGCGTTTGCCGTAGCTATCCATTGTTTGCGATTTTGAGTAGCCATCTTTTTTTTGTGTTCATTTTTTGAGCTCCAGCTTAGGTCGTCGCTTTCTGTGGTGAACTGGTTTGTAAACTTAGGGCTTGGGAGGGTACGTCTGGATTCTTTCTCAGGCAGAAGGCTGAAACTTGTGAGGTCTCATGGAGCGGCAGACGGATGTTTAGATTTGTGGTGCTGGGCCTGTGGGCCTTTGTCTCGCTGCTCAGTTGCAGGCAATGGGTGTTTCCTATCAGATCATTGATGAAAATCCACGGCGTTCTGATAAATCAAAGGCACTGGTTGTTTGGGGGCGATCGTTAGAACTGCTGAACACTTGCACGGACGCCAATGCATTCCTGCAGGCGGGGCGACCGCTTCTTTAGACGCAGTTTTTTGTGGAGGGCGTGCAGTTTGCTGAAATCCAGTTTTCTGCCGGTGAAAGCGAGTTTGGAACTGGCTTGCTCATTCCCCAGAATGTTACCGAGAAGCTTGTGGAAGAACAGCTGGTTCAATCCGGTGCCGGAGTGCAGTGAGAGATTGAACTGGCGTCGTTTGCCCAATGCGATGATGACGTGCGTTGCATCTTGAAGGATTCGAACGGCGTTTCGAAACACGTCGTGGCAAAATATCTGGTTGGATGTGATGGGGCGCATAGTGATGTGCGGCACCGTTAGTCATTGCCGTTTCCGGGCAGCAAAGATGGGTTGCGTTGGGTTTTGGCGGATGTGGAATTGTCGGGAGATGTTCCAGATGCTGATATTGCCTCGATGTGGAGTCGGTCTGGAATCTTGCTACTTTTTCGCTACGGCGAAAATGTTTGGCGAATTGTGGCCGAGGAAACCCTACCGGATCCAGAGTCACCTCGGCGAGCCCCGACACTCGAGGAAATTCAACAGCACCTTGATGTACGCGGCGCGGCAAATGTGCGTGCCAGCAAACCAAAGTGGCTGGCCGAGTTTCGAGTCAGTGAACGCAAGGTTGAAAACTATCGTTCAGGAAGGGTGTTTCTTGCTGGGGATGCCGCGCATGTGCATAGTCCGGCAGGTGGGCAGGGTATGAATACAGGAATACAAGATGCGTGTAATCTTGCCTGGAAGCTAGCTTGGGTTCTGCGAGGATTTGGGAGCGAACAGCTACTTGAAAGTTATTCAAATGAACGTAGTGAAGTTGGCGCGATGGTTGTGCGGACTACTTCTCACATGACGCGAATCGCAACCACTGAATCGCGAGTCCTGCAAAGTGTTCGCAATGCAGTTGCCAAGATAGCGTTGCATTTTGAATGGGTGCAAGACAAAGTGATGCAACGCTTAGCAGAATACACCGTCTCCTATCGCGGCAATTTGATCAATGGGATCGATTCGCGGCGCGGCAAGGCAAGGCTGAAGTGCGGTGATCGTGTGCCAAATATTCAATGGAAATACCGCTCCGATCGATCCCAAAAACTGTATCAACAACTCTCTGGAGGAGTCGCGGTTTTACTGCTGTCTCTTATACACATCTGACGCTGCCGACGACTCCTTACGTGT
>CAJXTM010000474.1 GCA_913061385.1 uncultured Rhodopirellula sp.
ATGTGTATAAGAGACAGCTACAACTCGCTGACATTCTGGTGAAACTGCTGCCGGATGGCGAAACGACCGGTTCGATCAGCACGCTGCCGATTGCTTGGTCAGATAAGAACGCCACGGCCGACAATCTGGCCCAGGCAGGAGCGAATCTGCGGGAACTCGCAACGAAACTGCAGAGCTTGGAAGAAAAGACAGGGAAACGCATCATCGTTGCTATCGAGCCAGAGCCGGGGTGCGTGCTGGATACGACCC
Source organism: uncultured Rhodopirellula sp. (assembly GCA_913061385.1). Lineage (GTDB taxonomy): Bacteria > Planctomycetota > Planctomycetia > Pirellulales > Pirellulaceae > Rubripirellula. Next base: position 250 of record CAJXTM010000474.1, read on the forward strand.
AAGACGTTGTAAATTGGTTCGAGAAAGAGCTCCCCGAAACACAGCATCGACGCTATTTGGGCGTTTGCCACGATATATGCCACTCTGCTGTCATGATGGAGTCCCAGCAAGAAGTGTTGTCACGTTTGGTGAAAGCCGGTGTCATGATCGGCAAGGTTCAAGTCAGTAACGCGATCATTGCTGACTGGCTTTCCATGGCGGTGGGACGTCAACGCGAAGCGATCGCTCAACTCAGTGAGTTTGCCGAGGACCGCTATCTACATCAAACAGGAAGATTAAAAGCGGACGGAAGTTTTGAACTTGCAGAAGATCTTCCTGAGTTGCTTCGCAGCGCCAACAGCGAAGATAAGCCAGCCTGCGGAGATCGGCGTTGGATCGTGCACTTCCACGTGCCAATCTTTCTCGAACACTTCGGGCACTTGAGGACGAGTCAGGATGACACGTTGGAGTGTCTGCGATTCCTAAATCAGAGCCGAGCTGCCGAATTTACAGGGCATTTAGAAATCGAAACCTATGCTTGGACGGTCCTGCCGCATTCGATGAGACGCCGAGGATTGTCCGAGGATATTGCCCGTGAGATCTTTTGGCTTCGCGATATCGTCGCCGATGTTATTTGAGTCGCTGTGAGAACACCGCATTCCAGACTGACTGAGTCAGCAAAGCGTGTACGGCGATGTGATTCGCGGTGCCCCACATCGCTCGCGACGGGCTGAAACAACTGCCGGCAGATTACCGAATTGCCAAACGTGCCGTCTGCTCAAGACCAACCCATCAACCGAAAACACTTGACAGCAGTCAGAAATCATCGGTGCCAAGCATCGCTTTGAAGTCGCCTTCACGCGGCGTATGATCAGCCAACGCTCCACAGATTTTGGAACCACTCCACGCGGTCGATGCGTCGAGGTGCGTACTTGGTCTTCGGATTGAATTTCTGATTTCCGAGGAAAGACACGAATGGTTCGTAGGGAACTTCAGCGTGCTGGGAGATGACATCGACCTTCTCGCTCTCTAGATTCCAATCATAGAGAATCTTGTTGTCGCGTTCGAACCACTCGTCGAGATATCCCGCATTGGTCGTGCTAGTGACCACAAAATCGCAGTTCCGTTTGCACAGAAAGCACAAGAACTGAGCAGCCAAAGCACGCGTCTGGGCCAAATCACCATCGGTGGACGCCGAGGCGATGTTCCAGATGCTGACGAAACCATCCTCATCCTGATCCGCGGGGTTGAGTTTGACTTCGATTTCGGGTGGTAATTCTACAGCTGTCATGAAAATTCCCGGATGGAAAAACGGTCGATTGGAGCCTCTAGTCTAACGACCGGTCTGGATTCCCAAAATACGGCTAAAACGAAGAAAACTGCCACTTCCGCCGGAATTTCTGTCTAAGCCTGCTTCTCAGCCTTCTCTTGGTCGATTTGTCTCTGTCGCTCAGCGAATCGAGCACGTTGCTCGTCGGTGATTCGTTCGGCGCAGTGAGGGCATTGAATTCCCTGAATGAAGCTGGTTTGATCCTGTTGCTGCCGGTCGACCGGCCAACCGCAGCCATAACACATCAAATGTTCACCCAGTTCTAGGTCGTGACCAACGGACACTCGTTCATCGAAGACAAAGCAGTCCCCCTCCCATTTTGAATCTTCTTTTGGGATCTCTTCCAGGTATTTCAGGATCCCACCCCTAAGATGGTAAACCTCGTCGAATCCTTTCTGCCGCAATAGGGCCGTCGATTTCTCGCAGCGAATCCCTCCAGTGCAAAACATGGCGACTTTACGATGTTTGCGGGGGTCTAGCTCCTCATCGACAAAGGATGGGAACTGGCGGAAAGATTCGGTGTCAGGATTCACCGCTCCCTCAAATGTACCAATCGCGACTTCGTAGTCGTTCCGGGTGTCGATCAAGGTAACCTCGGGATCACTGATCAGTTCATTCCAATCCTTGGGATCGACGTACGTACCCACCGCATCTTTTGGATCAATACCATCGACGCCCATGGTTACGATTTCTTTTTTCAGGCGGACCCGCGTTCGCTTGAAGGGAGCGGAATCAGAAAAGGACTCTTTGACTTCGAGGCCGCTGAGACGTGAATCGCCCCGCAGGAACGCAAGTAGCTGATCGATCCCTTCGCGGGTGCCAGAAACGGTTCCGTTGATGCCCTCACTAGCCAGTAGCAGCGTGCCACAGATACCGAGCTCGACCATTCGATCGTGGATCGGCTTTTGCATTTGTTCAAAGTCATCCAGTCGCACAAATCGGTAGAGCGCTGCAACGACATATTTGGACATTGTTTTACCAGAAAGTGGACAAAAGCCGACGCAAAGCTGCTTTCGCAACGCCACGACAGGCTTTCTTTTCACAATTGATCAATGAGGTAAGTTGCTGGAAATGACATGCCTACCCGCGCCTCAAGTTGTAAATGCCAGTTACGCGAGCATGCGTAACGCTGCCATGGCAGCGGCATAGTCGGGCTCTTCTGTGACTTCTGGCACGATCTCTTTGTAGGCGACTTTTCCCTCAGCATCCAATACGAAGACTGCCCGAGTTAAAAGTTTTAGTTCTTCGATCGTGACGCCAAAAGCTGTGCCAAATTGATGGCTCTGGTAATCGCTTGCGGTTCGCATCGAAACACCTTCCGCGCCGCAGAATCGAGCTTGAGCGAATGGCAGATCCCGACTGACGGTGACGGCGTTGATGTTGTCACCCAATGAGGAGATTTCCTCGTTGAACTTTTTGGTCTGGATCGCGCAAACCGGTGTATCCAAGCTTGGAACAACGCTGATGATTGATGGTTTGCCCTTCAGATCAGCGAGCGATAGAGCCTGAATTCCAGCATCTGCGTAATGGACGGTGAACTCGGGGGCGTCACCGCCGATGGCAACATCATCGCCCTCGAGTGTCATTGGATTTCCTTTGAATGTAATGATTCCCGAGCGTCCCATGAATTTTCTCCAGTGCAGGGTGTTATGTGTGCTGATTGTGGTTGCCGAAACGATGGTTCGGTCAAGCGACAGTGTCGATTATGAAGTCGCAGCGCGTTTCAGAGAATGGGGGGCCAAGCTCGAATCGGTTCTTCGGGCCATTGTGCTGCGACTTTCTCCGATTCTGGCGGATTGTCCAGCAACTGCTCAGTGAGTAGGCAGAAAAAAATCTTGGTCAGGAATGGAGCTCGTAGCAAAGCAAGCTTGGTGGGATCACCTTTGGGTCGCGGTGCAGCCACTGTGGTGGAACTCATGTCGCGTGATGAGAGGTGCTGTGCGGCAATTGGCTTGATCGGATCCGCAACCGTAAGTCGCCGCTATCAGGTTTGGTGCATGGCGAGGGTGCTTGCCGTAGTGGCTGTGGTGTTGATTGTCGATGAGGCTTGGTTCGCCGTGTGATGCTTCATGGCCAAGATCCGCTCGGAAACGCTCGGGTGCAACCAGCTGGACTTTCTTGCACTAGGAGCTTCCACGGTGATTCGTAGTAATGCGTCCGAGAGGGCAGTTGAGGCATCTTCGTAGCAATTGGGGACATCCTTAACGTGATTTGCCATTTCGACTGCTATCCGACAGGCCTGCTGGTCAGCGTCTAGTTCAGTTCGAATTGCGGCTATGCGGAGTGTGATCAGTGTCATGGCGATTGCGACCCCGCTGCCTGCTGCCATCCCCCATGAGTGCCCTTCGGCAAGTCGTGTGATCAAACCACCAAGCAGCCATGCGGGCACAATCGTTAGCATTCGCAGTGGAACGTGGAAGCGACGCAGGTGCGCTGCTTCGTGAAGAACAATCATGGCAAGCTGTGGGCGAGGTAATTCATTTAACGCGCGATCAGAAATCAGCAAAGTCCTCAGGTGTGGAATGAACCCGGCGACCATGGCATTGAATGATCGGTTGCCCGTTTGCCAGCAGACAATGCGTGTGCGATTCAACCCTGCGGAGATCATGATTTCGTCAATCCATTGCTCCGTAGATTTCTCCAGACGCGATGTTGTGAACAAATGTCGGATCAACCACGGCAATCCCAACGGCACAAAGAGCAGCAAGACTGCTGTTGTGATGATCGCCGCCAGTGAATCATCGATTGGTAAACCAGCAATCAGATCTGTCATTCCCAAGAGCAGCAGTATCGGAACCACAAGCCATGCCACTGTCGCACGAAAACGCTGCCAGAGATAGGTTGCGTGAATGCCTGGGTCATTGTCGACGAGTCCTGTCAAACCGCGGTAGTATTGTTCGGCTGACCATGTAGCGAGTGCGATGGTTAGCCCGGGGGTGAGAAGAATAACTGCCTGCAGGAAAAGTGAATTCTCGAAATAGGGAGCTTGCACCGTCGCCGTTGCAAGTCCAAAGCCGGCAAGGCAAAGAAGCTGTCTCTTATA
>CAJXTM010000475.1 GCA_913061385.1 uncultured Rhodopirellula sp.
GATCAGCCTCGGTCTCGTGGGCTCGGAGATGTGTATAAGAGACAGCAATTAAACGATAGCTTTGCGACGGTGGGCAATAGTTGCTGTGTTTCACCACCGAGTAATTACGTGGCTGCGATGGGCTTGGGTAATTGTCTAGGTGGAGGCTATCAGTCGGCGGCTTCGCAAAGTTATATCGCCACGGGGGCGCAGGTCGGCGCTCCGCCTCAGGTCGCATCTGCTGTGCCATCGGGTTTGGTGCCGGTGACCAGACCGTCTGCTCCTGGAGTTCCCAAAAGGCCTCTAATCAATCTCGGCCAAGACAAAAATGCCGTGGTTGTTGGACAAGGATTGATCGGGCAGCCAGTGGCCTACGTTCCCGGGCAATGTGTCCGGAACTGGATTCGCTATATTTTTCCCTAAGTCGAATCGCCAGTTGCGGGTTTCCAAGGTTGCTGCTTGCGAACTTCGCAGTCGCCGACTTAGATGGTATTTGCGGAATAGGTTCCGTAATCCATGATGGCGAGTTAATCTTCCGGACGTTAGATCAGCGCATGCGAATCGTAACTTCATTGTTGCCCGAGTTGATGTCAGCCAAATCTGATGGGACCGATGTTGCAGTCGTCATCGATGTTTTACGAGCAACGTCGGTGATGACAACGGCGTTTGAATCTGGTGCTAAGCAGATTTTTACCTGTTGTGAGGTTTCAGAAGCCATCACGCTGGCTGGTGAATTGGCACTCATTGATCAAATGCATCAACGCCCTCTTTTGTGTGGCGAGCGGAAGTGTAAGCCCATAGCCGGTTTTGATTGTGGAAATTCACCTGCTGAGTACACCCCAGCACGTGTTCGGGGGCAGACGCTGATCATGACCACGACCAATGGCACAAGAGCCATCGAATCCGCCAGCGCTGCCAAGCGAATGATTGCTGCCAGTTTTTTGAACCTAACTAGGGTGGTCGAGTTTCTGCGTGGATTTGAGTTGGTGCATCTGGTGTGCTCAGGCACGGATGGTCAGATCACGGCAGAAGATGTGTTGCTTGCGGGTGCGATCATTGATGCTTGCATCGTTGAGTATCAGGCCACGATTCAGGACGACGATTCACGTTTGGCGCTTCAAGCATGGTCTTCAAGCTTGCCAGTGGCAGAGAGCACCCCATGGATGAGTTTAAGAAACGAAAAAGGGATGCAGCTTTCGAATGTGCTGGCCAAGTGCTTGTGTAACACACTGGGTGGCGAAAATTTGCGGAGACTGGGCTTTGAGCAGGATCTTCAGCTTTGCGCTCAGATTGGTCAAAAATCGGTGATTGCGGAGCGTTCGCAGCGAGGTCCGACTGCTTTTGAGTTGCTAGCTAATAACTGAAGCTCTTGCTTTACACGGTCTTGTCCTGTTACCAACGGGATCAAGTTCGGGAGGTTCTGTAAGTTGGCTGACAAAGAAGAACAGGCGAATAGTAAACCGACCGGCCGGCGTGACTTGGTCACGATTGGCTTAATGTTTGGTGCTGCGCTGGCTTCGATTGTTGGATTTGCGTTTCTCTTTTCGACGTGGTGGACGACTGACGTCACTGAGCCTGAGTCGTTGTTGCGTCTGGCTGCACGCGAGTTGGTGGATGGTCGGCCCATCGTGGCAGGGAAATTGGCTGAGCTCGCTAAGCTGGCTCCTGCTGGATCCCCCTCTGAGCCTCTCGAATTGACTTTGGAAGCCGGCGAAGAGCGTGTCGAGAATCCGGAAGTGATCAAGTTGGCAGCTGACCAGGTACGGATCAAGCGATTGAATCTGATTTGTTTGCGGGATTTCCTCGTCGGTGTTGGTAAGGCAGCAGAGGGCAAACGTGCGATAAAACCGAGGGAGAAATGGCAGTGTTACTTTGCTGCGGCCCCTCACTTGGAGGTGGCTCGCGACCATGGTTTCCCTGAGGGGAGACACACGCAGGGCTACCAAACGCTCGGCGAGGTCTTCTTCCATTTGGGGCGTTACGAAGATGCCGTCATCAATTTGAATCAGGCGATTGAAAATGAGCCTTTGCTCAGACGCAAGCTCTTGCCAATGATTGCCGAGTCACAATACCGTGCCCCAAAATTTCAAAAAGAAGATGCGTTAGCGAGTATCGATGAGTACTTAACTGATCCAGCACTGAACACCGCGGCAAAGAAGTCAGCGGCGGTTTTACGGATTAAGATTTTGATGGAACTTGGGCGATGGGATGAGTTGAATGTTGCGTTGGGGGAGCATGAAGATCAAGAAAACCCAAGCGATGAACTTACTAACCGAGCAATCTTCCTGCGTACGATAGCAAACATCAAAAAGATTACCTCTGGGCACAGCTTGCAGGATCCGCTTGATGAAGAAGATCGCAAAACTCTGGCTGTGGATCTGGCAAGTGCTCTAAAGGTTCTCAACGCACTGAACCAGAAGCCAGAAAAATCGAGTGAGGTAGGATTGTGGATCGGCCGTATCAAATTATTACAAGGTGATATGACAGGAGCGATCAATGCCTTTCACGATGTGATGCGGAAAGACCAAACGGGAAGTGCATTGCAAATTGGTGCTGCCGAGATCATCGGAGGGCTGCAGGAAATTGAGTTGTTGACCCAGAGTATTGATGGCGAGCAGGCTGTGCAGGCTATCGGTTATTTGATGGGTGAAATTGGCAGCCGTGAAGGATTTGATCACGAGCTGATTTCCTTTCGGGAATTCAGCATCCGAATCAACCAGGCTCTCAATCAGTTGCGGCAGGCAGGTGAGTACGCGGCTGCCATCAACGCAGCACGCAGCTTACCCCCGGTGTTCGATCGCAGTGAAGCACTAGTGCAGGAGGGAAAAGGTTATCAGGACTGGGCCGAGAAAACCTTGAAAGAGGGAACAGATTTCAACGGGCAGGTGTCCGACAATACCGCAGAATTAGTTCGGCAGCGCTATGGTGCTGCTGGTGATGCGTTTGCGGAGGCCGCGAGGCTTCGTTTTAATAGCGAGGAATACATACCAACACTTTGGTCAGCGATCGATGCATTTCAAAATGGAAACCATTTTTCACAGAGTATTCGGCTTCTTGAACCTTATCTTCTTCAGGAAGATAATAGCCGTCAGTCACGAGGCTTGATCGCCTACGGAAAGGCTCTGTTGGCAGTCGGTAAGGCTGAACAAGCGATAGATGCATTTGAACAGTGCATCTATGAATACCAAAAAGATCCAACGCGTTATGCTGCGAGGTATTACGGCGCTTTAGCCTATGCAGAGACCGGAGATGTCGAAACTGCTCGCCTTCTATTGCGAAAAAATGTTGATAATGAGGACCGCGACCTTGATGATCAAACTCCTGATCTGAGACCCGAGAGTGCGGAGTGGCAGGACTCGCTATATGCCCTCGGAACGCTTCTGTACGAACTCGGGTACCGGAACTACCTCAAAGCAGAACAAGCTGCTTCAGCGGAGCGGTTGGAATTGCTACGGAAAAATCAGCCCGTCCTCAAATCTGCCCTTCGTCGATTGGAAGTCGCTAATCAGCGTTGGTGGGATGAGCATAATGATGCCCGTTCAAAACAAAATGCGTACTTTGCCGCGCGGGTTCATGTGATGGCTTCTCAGCTTCCACGACTGGAAGCCACATTGCCCAATACCTTGAGTGTTGCCCAGAGAGCGTCCCAGAGAGAGGCGGAATTGTATCTGCAAAAGGCACTCGTAGGCTTTCGGCGTTTGGGTGAGTACCTATCTGTGCTTGATGAAGAACAGGACTTATCCAAAGCAGACCGGGCAATGCAGCGAAATTGCTTTATGTTTGAGGCGGATGTTTTAAAGAGTATGAATAAGTATCGTGAAGCTGCTGATGTCTATCGGACGGCTGAAGCGTTGTACGCTGGGCAGCCTGCTGCGATTGAAGCAATCGTTGGTAGAGCGAGATGTGCCAGGCAATTAGGAAATGATCGGGAATCCGAAGTTTTGTTCCGCCAGGCAAGCGAAATGTTGAAACAGATCCCTGTCGAATCGGATCCCGAATTCGCGGAAACGACACGGTACGACCGTGAAGGATGGCAGCAACTGCTGGACTGGATGATCCAGAATTTCGATAAGCAAAAAGCATGATACAGGGAAATAGATCAAGCATGAACGGAAAAGAAGTTGCTGCCCTCATTGAGCAAAGGTGGGAGATCTTAAATCGTCTGTTGGGTATCAGTCGATTGCAGATTGTCGCCATTGAGCAAGGACAGATGACTGACTTGATGCGATTGCTGTCGGAAAAACAGTTACCCTTGAATCAGCTCATTGAACTGGGTGACCAACTCGGAGCCGCGAATCGAGATTCTTCCGAAGACCGGCATTGGGAAAGTGACGACGTTCGATGGCGATGCCGAAAGCAGCAGGAAGAGTGCGAGAAAATGAATCTCGAACTGCTGGCCATTGAGGCAGAGTGCGAAGCGAAATTGAGCCGCAATCGTGAAGAACTACGACTGCGGTTGGAACGTGTTGACTCAGGTTGGCAAGCGGTCTCCGGATATGCAGATCATTCGGCTCAAGCAACCACTGGTGGATCGCTCGATCTATCGAGTGACTGATCGCTTGGGCTCAATGGTTGCCGCTCGTCGTTCCTGGCCCTGTCTCTTATACACATCTGACGCTG
>CAJXTM010000476.1 GCA_913061385.1 uncultured Rhodopirellula sp.
CTCGTGGGCTCGGAGATGTGTATAAGAGACAGATGCATTTTGCTGCTCAATGTGTATTCCCAGTAACCCCGGATCGACATTGGCGCCCAGCGTATCAATGTTGTGAAGCATGAGGTGCTCAAGTTCAGGTTGGTCGATGAGCATTTGGTGCAGTACTCCGTTGAGCAACATGTTTGGAACTTCGTACCAGTGACCAACGGGGTGAATGCATTGATGTGGTAGATTGTCAATGTAATCTGTCCCCTCTCCCATTTGCGTAGCCCAACCCATCAAGGCTATTCTTGCGCTTTCTCTCATCTTTTGTTGTTGTTCATCCAGAATCTGCTGGGCTGTTTCCTCCCAGAGAAAGCGAAGATCCCGAACCATGGGAATCATTCGCATGCCGATGCTGCGACCGGTGGAAATATAGACGTTATTAGTAAGCCCATGATTCTGATGAGTTGTCAAATGATTCCGGATTGCATCATCTGTCAGGTAACTGGTGGTGAAGACATGGGGGACTGAACCTCGGCAATCGAGACTCGTTTTGCGATTTTTTGCAAGATGGACTTCAATGAAGCTGCGATGACGACCCGAGAATCGGTTGAAGGGGTGAAGTGCTTTGCAGACTCCTGCGCCTTCGGTCCAACGACTCCCCACTCCGGCGGAAAGCGTGATCACCCCGACCTTGCCACCATGGATCGCCTTGCGACCAACGTCGACATATTTTGCGGGAATACCCGACCGCGTTTCAATCACATCCTTTGGTTGGATGTCTTTGATCGTCACACTATTTGGGAGGCGGTTTTGAGAGAGGCCGATTCTTCCGGTTTGTAAATCACTGCGAATCGAATCATGTTGCTGCTGGTCAAATCCGCAGTCGGTGAGTATTTGCTGCAGGTTCGCGGGTTGTCCGGATATGGTCTTGGCTTGCGGCAGAATGCAATCTAATAATCTTGCGTGTTTTGTACTGTTGTTATTTCGGTACTTGTTTCCGAGGTGTTCCAGTTCAAGACGCCGATCCGCAGTGAGTTCACGCATCGGTGTGCGAAGCAGCCCAGGTAGGATAAGTGAGTAATATTGTTCTGGCATCCCTGCAGCAGGTTCCGTTACGAAAGCAGCTTTGGATCCATTATCATTGATTTTGAAATCATAGACGACGGGATCCATCGCAAAGGGAAGTGAAGTCTGCAGGTTCTGTTTGGTTGTGATCATCGTGCTAGCGAGCCAGTCTTGGGCTGACTGTTTGATTTTGGGATCGAAGATGAATCCCATGCCGCCACCCGACATTCCACCCAGCATCCAGAAGCCCCAAAATTGATCACCATACTTTTCTCGGCATTGTGTGATCAGTGAATCCGTAAAGCGGTTGGTTGCCCAAGGGATAATTGTTTGTAATGGCCCTTCGAAATTCCGAGTTGTTGCATTGCCAATCCGCCGCACGTCTCCTTCTTGCAGTGCTTCGATTATTTCGTCCAAGATGCGCATTGCTTCAAAACGCCCAGACCATTCTTTTTTGCTTCGAAGCAGGTAATGTTCTGTGACCATTTCTAGGATGGGGCCGACATTTTGAGCCATTCCCCCATGGACCAGAACAAGTGAGTCCTGAATTTTTTGTCTCGTTTCCGCAGAGGCTTCCTTTTCCGCCATCACATGGTGGGTCGGCATTAGCCGTCCACGACTGACCCCATATTCTGGATCACCTTTCATCGAGGTTGCTCCCTCGATGAGTTTGATCCCGGGCCAGACGCCGCCTGAATCCTGCCAGCCCCCACCGCTACCTCCAATCCATTCTCCAAGTATCGCACGAGCTGCCACCAGTCGCCGGTCACACTCCTTCAGCGTACCAGTCAATGTTGCCGTCTGGTTGGTTGCCCTCATCATCAAAGCAATCAGTGAGCCGAGAAGATTTGTCGACACAGCCAATCGAGACCCCTTGGGAATATCATTGATCTTGCTGACAACTTCGATACCCTTACCACTCCCCACAAGTTGGGTCAGTAGTTCGGTCAGTGAATGACCACACCCTTCAAGTCCAGGAGGAACAATGCCGGAGGCAATCACTGCAGCCTTGAGCAGTCCCAGATAATCTTGAGCGAAATCGAACATGCCTGCGATTGAATCGACATCCACTGTGGCGGCTAAATCAACGCTCGTCAGCCGTATGACAGGCCGATCGATCACTCTGAGGTAAGTTTCGATGGGTGGCTTTGTCGTTGAATCACGACCTCGTACTCCAAGGTCGACAGAAACATTGAGGACTCGCGCGCCCTCCGGGAAATCCATGCCCAAAAAGAAAATGTCACTCCAGGCACTGTGCGAAAAATCCATGCGTACGGCGGTCACCTCAGACAGGATCGGCATCGATCCGCTGTTGGGATCCCGTTGCAGTAATTCAGGTCGGACTCGTAAAGGCTGCTCAGCAGGATGGCCTAAACGGAACATCCATTGATTGCCTTTGACTGTTCTGACGCTTCTGCGTACTTGATCTGCAAGTGTTTGGAACGCGAGTTGGTGATATGCCTGAGCCAGAGCGCTGGCGGTTCCTTCGCAGGGCCCATGATCTTGCTGTGCTAACAGGAATGAATCGATGGCTTCGACAAAGCGTCGCGAAAGTAAGTGCTCATAACCCACATAGGGAATCAAACCAGATTGTGTAGCATTGAGTTTGCTTGAGAGATGATAGCGATAGATTGCTGACAGAAAGAAGAGAGCTCGAACTCGATGATACAGATTGTCTTTGTGTCGTCGGAAGTCATCCAGTTCCCGACAGTGGGCAAGAAGTTCTTCAAGGCTGGCACCAGCGCATACCGAATCAAGTGACTGGTTTCGAACATCGGGTTCGTCCGAAAGAATGATGTCGATCAGAGAGCTCATAGGGTCGCCCCGGTGTCCGAACCATTGGTATTCGGTCGATTAGCAAGCAGATCAATCAATTCCACCAGAATGGTATCGCGATCCTGGCCGCTGAGTCCGATGGCAAGTTGGGCCTTGAGGAGTCCATATCGAATTCCGAGGTTATGCCGTGTACCCTCAAGGCGGTACGCGAGATATTTACCACGGGACGGCAGCATTGCGACTGCGTCGGAGAGTGTTGGCTGTGCAGTAGCTTTTGTTTCCATCAATTGTCCGATCAATTGCATGATGTCATCAGTGAAGACGTGCATACCAAAAAACCCGAGGTAATGCCCCGCCCTCAAGCCAGGGGTGACCAGTTCCTGCTCCGCATAGGTCGGCGTCGGTTTTTCGACGACTTGATCAACTTGATAAAGTCCGTCTGTTCGTGGGACTAGAGAACCGCTAACGATACCGAAGTAAGGGAGGTTGTTTTCGCGAGTCGACTGAACAGCGGATACCGAACATTGGTGCTCATTGGCCATTTCCACCAGTTGCTTTGCACACGGTATGTTCGTGTTGCTCAAGTACAAATGATCTCCGACCAGATGCAGAAACGGCTGACCATCGACAAATGATCTTGCCCGATAGACCGCATCTGCATACCCGAGTGGTTCGGGTTGTTCGATGAAGTGCAGGTTACCCATTTGCGTCCCTGCGGCTGCCTGATAGGCATCCGTGTCGCCAGGTTGGATGATTACACAAATCTCATCAATGCCGGCAGCGATAGTCTCTTCGAGGATGAGCTGTAAAGCTGTTTTTTCCCGTCCGTCCCTGTCTACCAATTGCTGTAAAGGTAAGCGATTTTGATTAGGCGCTGCAGCGGTAATGACCGCCTTTTGAATCTGCATGTGTTTTGGCGACTTTGCGGAACGGTTTGTCAAAAAAGGTCCTGGGCACCATGTCAGACTAATCAGGCAGGTACTTTCTGACAACAGAAAACGGTCCTGCGTTTGCCCTGCGTGATCCGGACGACTGCGCTAATCCCACGTTGTCCGGTCTCGAAGCGGAGAAATGCCCTGCCTTGGATTTCCGCGGAAGGCATGCGGGCTATTCGCCATCACGTTTGGATCTCAATGCCACTGACGTCCTAAGACAAGGAACGTCGGATTCATGGCGTCAAATCGAACTCTGTCCAATTGATATTGGCCTCTGGCAATATTGATCATACGAACATCACTTCGTAGCCCCGCCTCATCGATTTTAGTTTGTACAGCCACCAGGTTGTCAGGGCTGGAAACGTTGACCACGATACTTCCCCCGGGCACCAGGCGTAATAACGCAGATTGGACAAGGTCTGGAACCATGCGTCCACTTCCCCCAATGAAAATAGCATTGGGGTCCGGAAGTTCATCAAATGCTTCCGGGGCCTGACCATGAATTGGAACCAGTCCGGGTACATCAAACATTCTGGCATTTTCGATCATCAGGCCAAAATCTTCGGCATCCATCTCGATGGCAAAAACCTTTCCTCTCGAAGCGATCGCAGCAGCCTCGATAGCGAGCGAACCGCTTCCTGCACCAACGTCCCAAACAATGCTGTCGGGGGACAACGATAACTCAGACAAGGCAATGCAACGCACTTCGGATGGCGTTAGTAAGCCTCGCTTGGGGCGTGACTGCAGGAACAGATCGTCAGGGTTTCCGAACAGACGCTTTCGTTGACTGCCGCTTGGGGAATCAGCAGCTCCTTGTCGTCGGACCAGTACCATGACTGTCTC
>CAJXTM010000477.1 GCA_913061385.1 uncultured Rhodopirellula sp.
GACAGGTTCAATCACCCGCTGCAACTCGCGTGCGAGGTTTCGATCATTTCTCAACCACCGACCACAGCCCAGATTTTCAATTCGGCTCGCATTATCAAACTGGTCAAACGCCATCGGTCGAATGAGTTGCGGAATACCGGCAGCCAAGGCCTGCGACGTTGTCCCAATCCCACCGTGATGGACAATTGCGGAGCAATGCGGCAACAAGCGACTAAAAGACGCGTAGGGCATCGCACGCACCGTATCGGGCAAATCGGAAGGAAAGTTCTCGGGAAATGTCGACAACAAAAGCCCGGGACGTTTCAATCGATGGCATGCCCTAACCGACGCCTCAAAGAACGCACGGCAGTGATGGTGTGCTGTTCCAGAAGTAAACACAATCGGCCGATCCTCAGGCAAACAGAACTCCTCGTCGCTGTTGTCTTGCAGTGGGAACCCGCAATGTTGCAACTGTGGAAGAAAAGAGACGGTCGCGGGTGCAAACCAATCTGGATACATCGCGAGAACCAGGTCAGGAGAATGCCACCATTGGTGCAGGGGCCTTCGCAATGATTCAAGCCCGTATTCTGCTCGCAGCTGATTGATTGGCCCCCGAATTGCGGGATCGACAGCCAACGTGTCGATCAACCAATACGTTGATCGCATCAACCATTCGGGACGTGACATTTCAAACCACCAGCCAGACAGTCGGGGTGGATCGTCAAGTGTCCGAAGTATCACTGGTTGCAAATGCACGCTTGCCAGTGGTGTTTCCGGATGGGCATCACGAAAAATCCGCGAGGCAAGATCAAGAGGATGCGAAACTAGCAATGTCTGTCCGCGGACATGGTACCGCTCAATGACTTCTCGCTGGCGTTCAAGAAAATCGGAAACGACCGTTCGAAAAACCTGCAATGGACCGCGAATGGTTTTCCATACATGGGGATTCCCCAAGGCCTCGGCAAACTCCTGACGCCCAATCACAACTTCGACCTCAAGGCCCGCTTCAATAGCAACCTCTGCATAGGGCTCCGCCAAAGAAATGACAACGTCATACCCTGCTTCTCGCAACCGACGACCGATTGCGATCATCGGATTCACATCGCCGCGTGATCCGGGTGCCGAAAGAATCGCTCGCAATTTCAACGCTCGATATTGTATTCGGTGATTTTACGGTAAGCCGTTGCCCGGCTGACGCCGAGCAACCTCGCAGCTTCGGGAACATTCCCATTCGTTCTGCGAAGTGCCTTGAGAATCAATCGCTGTTCCCATTCATCAATCCGCAGGGTATCCAGCCGACTGATACCCGCGTCGCGCAAACCGAGATCATCCACCTCGATGTTGGGCTCATCCGCCATAACAACAGCGCTGTCAATCACGTTCCTCAATTGCCGCACATTACCGGGCCATGCATACTGCTGCAGGTGTTCCCGGGCTGAGGCTGACAGCCCAAGTGTGGAACGACCGTGCTGCGCAGAGAAATGCTCGAGGAAGTGATCCATCAACAAATCGATGTCACCATCACGCTCTCGCAATGGCGGCACGAAGAGCTCAAAAACACTGAGTCGATAGAACAGATCTTCACGAAACTTACGTTCTCTGACAAACTCAGCGAGATCACGATTGGTAGCCGCAATGACGCGAACATCAACCAACACTTCTTCGGTTGCACCCACCGGTAGAAACGGATGCCCCTCGAGAATACGCAATAACTTTGCCTGACCCTCGAGTGTCAATTCACCGATCTCGTCAAGAAACAGCGTGCCTGTATGAGATTGCTGAAACCAGCCAACGTGGTCACTGTCCGCCCCCGTAAATGCTCCCTTACGGTGTCCGAACAATTGGCTTTCAATTAACTCGCTGGGAATCGCTGCACAGTTTACCGTTAGCATAGGCCGCTGCGCCCGAGGGCTTGAACGATGGACGGCGCGGGCGACTAACTCTTTACCCGCACCACTTTCACCGCGAATCAGTACAGAACCGTTCGCATTACCGACCCGCCGTATCTTGGCCTTCAGTTTCGTCATGCTTTGACTATTTCCGATCAATTCATCGGTATCCGCATTCCGATCTGCAATACTTTTCTTCTCAGCCAACAACGAGTCATGTTCAAAGGCTCTTCCAAGACCGACTGCCAGCAGACGTCCGGCCGCAACAGCAAGTTCAAAATGCGCTGGCTCAAACGTGGGTTGTTCGCGGTACAGATGCAGAACTCCTAAGTTGTTCCCCGCATTTTCCAACGGAACATAAATCACATCCGACCATGCCTCCTCTTCTGCCATGCCGGGATTTCCACGCCGAGCATCCTCGTTGATCCAAATCGCCTCGCCATCCCGAAGCACACGTCGAACCAAAGCTTTGCTGAGACTGATCGAATCAGCACAATCCGCAGGCTGGACACGCTGCGGCTTCATCCGACCGTCGCCTGTGTCAAACGACAAACCCACCACATCGGATGCCGTGCGGTCCTTCAGCAGTTCGATCACCGTATCAATGATCCCATCAGGACTCTCATTCTTCAATAAATTCAGACTGAGTGTGTACAGATCAATCAAATGCCCCGCAGAAGCGACATCGGCAATGGGATCCTCCAGTTCAAGCCGCCATGTACCGGTTGTATGAACTTCCTTCGTTTGTGTTTCTGTCGGACGCCCCTCTTCAGATGGCTCCAAATCAGGTTCCACCAATTGCATATCGGTACTTCCGACAGTCACCACGCTTTTATCCAACAAGCGGGCATGGTCAGTCTTCTGACCATTCACATGGGTTCCATTGCGACTGCTGGTGTCACGAAGATGCCAATTTCCATCCTCGAAAAAGACCACCGCATGAAACCGGGAACTGACCGGATCGGTGAGCATGATGTCACAACTCGATCCACGTCCGATATGCAGTGGCCGCGCGGGATCGAGAGGAAACTGCTTCCCCTTTTCAGGCCCGCTACGTACTGACAGGTAAGCCACCATAGTTGATTCAGACCCCGAGTTATCAGCTCAAACAAACGCTCACGGCGCCGATCGCGACACCCGAGTGACCCATGCGATCCGCATTGCCCAGAGCAGTCGAGTTTGTCGACCGTTGGAAGAACGCACCGTCAACGTAACGCTCACGCGAACCCCGAAAGAACAACAAAAACGACATAACTCGTTAACCAGAAACGACTTACGCACAGCAATCGACGCAAGGAAGTACCGATGTACTCCCATCCAGTCGTTTGCGAGTCTCATTTTAAAACGCGGCAACCCGCGACGCGATCCCATGCGACCAAAATATCTTCAGTCTGTGCCTATTTGGCTCACCCAACCGGACCAAGATGGGCCAATTTGCATTCGTGCCGACCTACTCAACAAGCTAAAACCATCAAAAGAGAAGGGGTGCCCCAAATTCGACAGCCGTAAAATCATTCTGGTGATTCTTTGGCTGAAGTGAAATCGGAAGCCTATGTGAGATCGAAGTCAATGTTCCAACCCCGGGCAACCCACCTAATCCAGTACCGATCGCGATCAGATGTCTTCAAATCCGTCACTTTCTGAGCAACAAAAGTACGTGAAACGAGTGCTCCGATCTGCTAAACTCTTTCGTAGTCGATTTCGTATGGAAAACAGCGTTTTGCTTGAAATGCGACCCCCACCCTCCGTCTCGCCTGCCCCAAAATGTAAAGCCTGAATCTTGGATGATTTGATGCGTTTTCATCTACTTGTTCTCACCGTGATGAGCGTTGCATTTGGTAATGCAACAAATTCCGAGGCAAGTGACGCTTTGAAGATCGCTGCTCAGATTGATCGTCATATCAATGAGCGGTTGCAATCAGAGGGTGTCTCCCCCACACCGGACATCACGGATGAACAATTCCTGCGTCGGGTGACTCTCGACCTGGCTGGCCGCATTCCGACCGCGGCTGAACGCACGGCTTTTCTGGAACAAAACGAACTTAACCCGCAAGCACGTCGCGAGCAGCTGGTTCAGCAGTTACTTGACTCGCCCGATTACGCTTTTCACACCCGCAACCAACTCGATATTCTTCTGCTACTGCGACGAGAACATAATGCGAGCTGGCGTGAATATCTGCTGGAAGCAACGAACGATAACCGTGGATGGGATACGATTTTCCGGGAGATATTCCAACCGGAAGACACCCTCAGTACAGATGTTCGTCCCGTCACCTATGTGATCAAGCAGTTAAATGATTTGGACGCGTTGACAAATAATGCGAGTGTAAAATGGCTTGGCGTAAATATTGCCTGTGCCAAATGCCACGATCACCCACTGGTCGATGACTGGACTCAAGACCATTACTACGGCATGACATCGTTTTTCAAACGAACCTTTCGCACGAAGCAAGGATTCCTGAGTGAGCGTTTCGAGGGTTTGCCTAAGTACACGGACATTTACGGCGACGAACAGCAACCAGGCTTAATGTTTCTGACTGGTGAACAAGTGGACGTGCCCCCGCTTGAGATGGAAGAAGACGCGCTTAAAAAACTGCAGGCGGCCATCAAGACATCGGAACAGGACGACAAGTCGCCCCCGCCTCCGCGACCAGATTTCCGCCCACGCACCAAATTCTGTCTCTTATACACATCTCCGAGCCCACGAGACCGAGGCTGATCTCG
>CAJXTM010000478.1 GCA_913061385.1 uncultured Rhodopirellula sp.
GAGACAGGCTGTTGATCGGCTGCTGTTGATCGGCTGCTGTTGATCGGCTGCTGTTGATCGGCTGACTGGACCTTGGTTTGGAGTTGCCCGAATAATAAGTTGTGGATGCGACTGTACTCCCGGCATGCGATTCACGCATGTCAGTAAACGATTGGTTTAGTGCTCGCTGGTGCAGGGTTTGATTAGTAAAAGGTAGGAAAATCATGAGGTTCTGTTGCTGCTTCATTTTTGTAATTTTGGCCTCGGCTGCCAGTGGCGAATGGAAGGTGTCTCCCAATGCGATGATGACGCGGTGGGGCAAGCAAGTGAATCCTCAGAATGCATGGCAGGAGTATCCCCGCCCTCAGTTTCGCCGCGAAAAGAATTGGAAGAACCTGAATGGTCTCTGGCAGTACGGCATCAATCAAGCAAATCGGATTCCCCAAGCCTATCAGGGCGATATTCTGGTTCCTTTTGCCGTGGAATCAGCACTCAGCGGTGTGCAGCGATTGCTTGCGCCGGACGAGACTCTGTGGTATCGAAGAATCCTGCGACATCAGACTCCCGCGGGGCACCGCACGCATTTGCATTTTGAGGCGGTCGATTATGAATGCTCGGTTTACCTGAATGGAGCTAAGATCGGGTCACACAAAGGCAGTAGCGATCCATTTAAATTCGATATTACTGACTCTTTGCAGGCAGGTGAAAACGAGTTGGTTGTCAATGTGATTGATCGAACAGATCCCTCGCAGACTTTGGGTAAGCAATCGCTGAAGCCAAAAGGAATTTATTACACTCGCGTTTCTGGAATCTGGCAGACAGTCTGGTTGGAAGATGTTCCAGAGCGGCATTTTCGAATGGTAAAAATGAAGCCCAGGATTGCCGAGGGGACTCTACGTGTGCTTCCAACGCTGGATGGTGAGCCTTTAGAGACAGAGCGTGTTGTGATCACTGTACGCGATGGCGAGCGTGTGGTTGGGACTGCTGATGCTGCGTTGAGTGTGCAGATACCCAATGCAAAACTATGGTCTCCGCAGAATCCAAATCTCTATGACATCACCATGGAGTTATTTGATGGTGAGAAATTAGTTGATCGCGTTGAATCTTATGCAGCGATGCGCGAGGTAGGAACTGTTCGTGGACCGGCGGGGCAGATCCGTATGACACTGAACGGCAAGGTCATATTTCATTATGGTCCGTTGGATCAGGGTTGGTGGCCAGACGGACTGTTGACGCCTCCCAGTGACGCAGCGATGCGTTTCGATGTTGACTACTTGAAAAAGTCGGGATTCAACATGATCCGAAAGCACATCAAAGTAGAGTCACGGCGGTTTTATGCTCATTGTGATCGAGTTGGGATGATGGTTTGGCAGGATATGCCAAGCACAGGCGGAAGACCTTTCTGGAGTAAGCTGGCTCCGAACCCAGTCGAAGAGGAATGGCCCGCCGAGCAACATGAGCAGTTCATCAAGGAACTGAAGTCGATGGTGGGCAGCCTGCGAAATCATCCTTCGATTGTGATGTGGGTACCATTCAATGAACGATGGGGGCAGCACGAGACAATTCGGATCGGGCAATTGATGGAAAATCTTGATGTCACGCGATTATTGAATATTGCCAGTGGAGGAAACTTTTTTCCGGTTGGCGATATCGTGGATCGGCACAATTATCCTGAGCCGATGTTCCCGTTTGAGGACCGACGATTCAACGATTATGTGAAAGTCGTTGGGGAGTTTGGTGGCCATGGTTTTGTGGTTCCCGATCACCAATGGAATCCAGAAATGCGGAACTGGGGATATGGCGATCTGCCTGCAACAAAGAAGGAATACAGGCAGCGTTATCGCCGGTCATTCGAAGAACTGATGAAACTCCGTCGCAGAGGCGTAGCGGCAGGTGTCTATACGCAGACGACTGATGTGGAAGGTGAGGTCAATGGGCTGATGACCTATGATCGGGAAGTTCAGAAAATGACGGCACAACAGCTTCTGGAATTGCATGAACCGGCTGGTTTCTGATCGCTGAGAGCTAGGTTTTGATTCCCGTTGTGCGGACTTTGCCTGATGCCGTTTCCATTCCCGTTCGTTCTAGGCCAAACCCCATTGTCGTCGCAGAAACCACTCGGTTGAGAGGGATCCGGCGAAGATGCCAAACAGTAACCAACCGGTGAATGGACCGTCTCCGAGGCGAAATTTTTCAACGACGGGGGTTTCCGCCATGCTTCGACGTTCTTGGATTGTCGTAATCAGTTCACCAATGTTTTCTGGTAGAAATGCCGCGCCACCATGTTCGGACGTCAAGTCAGCCAGTTGAATTAGATAAACCGGATCAGCAAGCGGTTGAGCCAGTTCTCGACTTTCATCAACGACCTGAAAAGCCAGCTCTTGCGGCGGCAACGTTGTGTCAGGTGATTCCGCTCGTACTCTTAATCGATAAAAGCCAACTGCAAGTTCTGGAATGCGACCACGGATAGCTTGAGTTGTGCGATTTGATTGAATACTGCTGTTTTCGGTGTTAATGCCCAGTGGCGTGACGTCTCCGTTGGAATCGACGATTTCTGCTACCAATGGAGGCAGCTCACTTTCTTGGTCGAGTGATTGCACTTCTGCTCGAAACTCGGGTGGCTGTTCCGTTGCAAATCTTCGGGCATCCATGGTGATCAAGAGACGCTTATCTGCGTTGTTTTCCCGTGACAGGAGCCACAGTGCAAGTTGCCGCCAAAAGCGGCGGTGCAATTCATCTCGACCGTTTCTCCACCATCGCCAGGTAGAATCGAATGCAATCGCTGTTGTCCGTCCACTGCCATATTCTCCGACGACCATCAAGGGATCGCCAGTTTCTGATTCCAACACGACCTGAATACCGGGTGCAATTTTAGGCCCTATCAGTCGATTGGCTCCCAGCAAGGGAGGAAGTTCGTTCCAGGTGTTTGAGGGCGAGTCCCCGCCGAGGTCGGTGATGGGATGGGAGCGAGAAAGTTTGGGTATCAATGGTGTGTCGATTTGGCTGCCGGCAGTAGGGTTACTGGAACCACCTGCAGAACGAACTCGACTCGGATCCATCTGGACAGGGATTACTGAAGCCAGCGGCGAATCAGCGTAACCGCCGCTGCCATAGGCGTAAGATCCACCCAGAGTTACCAGTCCGGCGCCGTTTCCAACGGTGTCGGCAAGCTGTTGCATTTGTTCTTCGCCAAGTGCATCAGCGTGTAGATCGCCGATGATATAAATGTCATAGCGTTCCGGCTCAAAAACTCCGTCCAAGTCGATCGGCCAGCGGTCAACTGTGTCGCTTGGAATCCACTGATAATCGAGAGTAAGATCGGGAAAGCGTCGCAGGGATCGTCGCAAAAAAGTCTGTTCGAGCCGTGGGTTTCCCTCGAGGTAAAGAATTCGGCCTCCCCCTTCACGAACCTCAACGAAAGCAACTTGGGTGTTATTCGTTGTAATCAATTCCTTGTCCAAAGGGACAGCTTCTACCTTCAACCGGTAAGTTCCGGGTTGCGGAGTCAGAATGGGGATCGTGACTGCACTGGTATCCGTTGCGTTTGCCGGAACGATTTGTCGACTGGCAATCTCTGTGGTTTGTCCATCCGAGTCGATCCACGTAAGCCGAACGGGAACATCAATTCCTGACATGCCTCGCGTGGTCAATTGAAACTTTACGTCAAACTCGTTGCCGGCGAACAGCTGGTAGCTTTCTGGCAGTGTTTCGATTGCTGCATCACGTGAGGCTGATGCGCCACCGGCTGGTCCCACAGGCACTGTCCACAATGGAACGCCGAGTGAGTTCAATGTCTCGGCAACTCGCTGGGCTCCTGCACCTTGCTGGTCTGATGTCTGGGTGCCGTCGCCGATTAGAACGATTCCGGCAAGGGGTTGACCCTCTGCCGCTTGCATGGCACCCAACGCTGCTGCAGAAATGTCAGTGGACTTACCAGATGGGAGTTCTGAATCAAGTGAATCGGCTGTGGGAGCGACGATTGTTCGGCTCGCCGAATCATAGGTCAGAAGTCGGATGTCCAATTGGTTATCGAGATCAAGAATGTTATCAGCGAGACTCTTCCATACCTCAGTTTGCGTTTCCCATCGCGTATTTCCGTCACCATCTGGCAGTGTCATGCTACGAGACGTGTCGACGGCGATCACCAACGCGGCTTCAGCCAGTTGGTTGTCAGTACGAAAGAGTGCTGGTCGAAAAGCAGCTAGCAACAGCGTGGCTGCTGCCAACAGGCGAAGCGTGATCAGCCAACGTCGCCGTGTGGGATCTTCGGTTGGAGGCGTGACAGCCAAGATCACTCCAACGGTAACCGCAGCAATTGCCATGGTGAGCAGAAGTGAGCCGTAAATCGGTTCGAACGCGAAGGAAGTCATCGGAGATTTCTGCCCATCGGGTTCAGGCAGTTAGTAGTGATGGTGGGTGTCTAGTTTGTTTCCGGTACATGCCCAGAGACGATCAGGATGGGATGTGGGCTTCTGCGAATACGATCTTGGACAAACCCCTGTCCGAATCGGTCGTCGACTTCCAGTGGCAACACCATCAGCAGTTTTTTGGTTGCATCGAGAGAATTGGGTGGAGCTACTTCACCCTGTCTCTTATACACATCTCCGAGCCCA
>CAJXTM010000479.1 GCA_913061385.1 uncultured Rhodopirellula sp.
GAGATCAGCCTCGGTCTCGTGGGCTCGGAGATGTGTATAAGAGACAGCCACTGGAGTACCCCATTTCGGGTTCGCAGTTTGGAAGCGTGCTAGCGATTCCGTTTGCATGGTTTGGCAGTGATCTGATTGCATTTCGGCAGTTCAATATTTTGACAACTTATGGGCTGTCGCTTGTGGTTGCTTACCAAGTGATGGGGACATGGTTGCGAAATTTCGGGTGCACCCTGCTTATCAGGTTGGCAATCGCTGCCGCATTTGCCTTGCCGAGTCTTACAGTAATGACGTATTGGTTGATGACGCCAAGTTACAATTCACTGAACGGTGTTGCGTTTCTGCTCGTGTGCATTGCCGTGTTTAGCAATGCGAAGACAGAACGTCACCAATTGTGGGCAGCGGTGTTGCTAGGTTTTGGTGGCTATTTGAATTTTATGGCTAAGCCGCCGTCTGCCGCAGTGCTAGGTGTCATGGTGCTTGGATTTGTCTGGGGGATTCAGCGGTGGGGCTGGCGATCGTTGATCGTCGCTATTTGTACGGCAGGCGTTTTTCTGATTGCGACCATGTCTTTGCTGGCCGGTGATCCACTTGCTTATGTCAACGAATTGCGTGAGACCATGGCTGTCAGTACGGATCCATCGCACTCATTCCGGAAACTGATCCAATGGAATTCACCGCACCTTGATACTCGTTGGCGAATAACGTTTGGGGTGACGAGTTTAGCGTTGTTCGCTGTTTTGCGTCTTGTAAATCGGAAGTGGGATGGTGAGTTCAATGCTTGGCCTGTGAAGGTTTTTAGTTGCATGTTGCTTGGCTTGGGAGCGTTGGGGGTTGTTGCCGCTTGGTCTGATTTTCAGAGTATGTCTGTTGGATTTCTTGAGCACCGAGATGATGAGTATGGAAGGAAAGAGCGTTACCTGTTTCTTTCCACACTCAGCGTGGTTGTCTGTGCTGTTTTCATTCGCGAAATGGATCGACGCAGATTAGCTGCTGCTTGCTTCCTCTTTTGGCTCCCATACGCTTTTGCATTTGGAACGAATATCAATTATTGGGATAAAGGTGCCACAATTGCATTCTTTTGGGTGATGAGTTTTGCTGTTGTAATCAGTTCCTTGCCACCACGGAAACACCAAGTCAACTACGCAATCCTGATTGCATCGTTCTTGCCATTGTTTTGTGTTCTCGATTTGGAAAATGCATACACCCATCCCTATCGGCAGGTATCATTTTCCGAGAATGTCATGCAGCCAGTTACGATTGGGCGTGGAGAAACCGAGATTCTGATTGCAAAAGAGACTGCAGATCTCGTTGAGTTGCTGCGGCAAGAAGTGAACGCTGCAGGGTTCGAGGAAGGGATGCCTGTACTGGATCTGTCGGGTCAGGGCTTGGGCTTGATTTATACAATTGGCGGAAGGAATTTTCCCGCAGTATGGTCCCCTGCCGGTACACCGTGGGCGGAAAAGACACTCAGGCAGCGATTGGTGCGACGACGAGCCGATGAGCTTCAAGATCTTTGGATTTTGAAGAAGGAAAATTGGGGATCTTCCAGCCCGGATGCGGTGTTGGAAGAAATTGGGTTGTCGATGGCAGATTTTGTTGAGGTGGTGCGAATTCCGACAACCGCTGTGGTTGGGAATATGGCGCCGAGACTGCTGCCAGCAGATCAGACGGATGTTCGCTTGGTGCTGTTCAAACGAAGGAGTGTTGCTGAGGCTGAAAATGCGGCTACAGATTTAGAGCCCTGATTCAGATTCACCCGCTGTAGATGCAACTGCGGTGAAGGTTGGCTCGCATGCAGCTAGGCTACGATGCGAGCAGCTCGCGCCAGCCTTCAAGGCCGGTTCCTTCGCTGCCGCAGAAAGAGTCATCTTCGTGATCGAAGTCAGATACCGTCGACTTCCCACCCAGGTCGGAAATCCGGCACGATGTATTGCTCGATCTGGTCGTTGCCAGTTGCCTCAAACGCTTTGCCATTCCAGTCAAAGCCAGCTCCGGAGCGGAAAGCTGCGTTTGCAAGCAGAACAGATTCAGCCAGTGGTCCGGTGTACTCGACGAAATCACAGGTGGATCTTGGTCCGCCCTTGCAGGCTTGGATCCACTCTTTGTGGAAACCTGGTGATTTTGGGATCGACTGCTCGGGCGGCGTTGGAGTGCTGCCGTCTTTCATGGTGACCTTATAGCCATCAAATCCAGCCGAGATTGTTCCCTTGTCACCAACGAACAAGGTATTGCCATTCGGCTTGGTATTGTGCTTTTCAAATGCTTCTTTTAATGATCCATGCCACCAATGCAGTGTGAGCGGGCCATGACCTTCTTCAGCACCAAACTCCATTCGTGTTTTCATGGATTTTGGTGTGCGCAGAGGATCGATTTCTTCTGCGGAAGGTACAACATCCAGATCAATCCGGTGGGGGTATCTCAACTGCAGAGCCCAGAATGGAATGTCAAGGATATGGCATCCCCAGTTTCCTGTTTCCCCGGTGCCGTAGTCCCACCAGAAACGCCATTTGTAAGGGCAGTACTCGGGAGAGTAGGGACGTTCTTTGACAGGTCCCTGCCAGAGTTCCCAATTCAAATTACTGGGAACTGGTGGAAACTCTTTGGGCATGGCGGGCATTCCGCGGCTTCCGCCAATCGCACAGTAAACTTCGGTGACATCACCGATCATGCCGGACCTCACAGCCTCAACGGTGCGAGCCATGCCAGAGTTGGCGTGTCTTTGGTTGCCCAGTTGTGTTGCCACATTCTGTTTCTCGGCCAACTTGGTCAATTGGCGACATTCCCACGCCGAGTGAGCGAGTGGTTTTTCACAATACACGTGCTTGCCCATCAGCATGGCTTGGCGTGCAGGGTGGAAGTGCATGTGGTCCGGTGTGCTGATGACAACGGCGTCAATCTGTTTGTCAAGTTTATCCAGCATGACTCGAAAGTCCTGGAACTTGTTCGCCTTATCGAATTGTTGAAATCGCTTTCCAGCTTTGGATTCATCAACATCGCACATGGCAACGATGTTCTCGCCCGAAACTCCACCTACATTTGCTGAACCCCGGCCGCCGACGCCAATGCATGCTACGTTGAGTTTCTCGTTGGGTGACGCGGCGGTGACTTGCGAAGATGTGCCTAGCCAATAACCACCAGTGAGGGCAGCTGAGGTTTTCAGGAAGTTCCGGCGTGATTTTGCTGAGCTGAGCATGGGCGGAGGGAATCCGTGAGGTGAGAAGTGAGAGGTGGGCGTGACTTAACCCGCTTATTCTAACCACTGTATTCCAGCTTTGCCGCCGGAGCAGTCGGTTATTTGTCAGGTCAGCCTCTGGGAGTCGATTTAGAGGACTGTGGTTGAGGATTGACTTCTATCCGCAGGATGGGCTGCGTGCTACGATAGCGGGCCAAGAATCAGGCCGCATTGACACATGGTGGGGTCGCTTTGCAGGGTACCAACGCCGCTGGTGGCTGCCTGATTTCCCGCCTGACAGATTTCCCGCCTGACAGAGCTCACGTTTTGGGCTCATGCTTGACCCCACGAATTCTTTCGCTGAACGCTTACCATCCACAGGGTTCCAGACCGATGGCACGATTTTATCAACCAATTTCTGTTCTCTTGATTGCTGCTGTCGCCATGATCGGCTGCAGCAAGCAAGATTCTTCCACGAGCAATGGCGATGGCAGCACCGCTAAAAAACAATTCATAAGCATGGGGACAGCACCCGTTGGAGGGGCTTTTCCTGTCGTGGGTGGCGCGATCGCTGAAGTGATGAACGAACACAAGGAAGCGTTCGATTGGAAAGTGCAAGCCAAAGGAACCAAGGGATCGCAGGAAAATATTCGGCGTTTGCAGCAGGGTGAGCTCGAATTGGCACTCTCCAATGCTGCAATTTCGTACTTCGCAACGCGGGGTGAAGGTACTTGGACCAAAAAGTACGATATTCGCGCTATCGCAACGATGGCTCCCAACGTAGCTCTCTTCATTGCGCGGGCTGACAGTGGCATCAAGAGTATCGCCGACCTCAAAGGGAAACGTGTCATCACCGGACCTGCCGGAGCCGGCTTTCAAATGTTCATTGAACCGATCTTAGCCGAGCATGGTGTTGCTTGGGACGACATCACGTCGATCAACGCAACTCAAAGCGGGGCGGTTGACCAGCTGGGTGACGGATCTGCTGACGCAGCTTTCCTAGGTGGTGCTGTCCCAACGGGTTCCATCACTCAGGCAACGAGCACCTTTGATGTTCAGTTTGTGCCTTTCGATGAGGACAAACGACAAGCTTTGGTCGAGAAGTACGCGTTCTTCCATCCAGCAACTATTCCTGCTGGTGTTTACAAAGGTCTTGATACTGACTTCCAAGGCCTCAATGTCGGTTCCATGCACTTAATCACAGCAGCGTCTCAACCAGACGATCTGATTTATGAAGTGACGAAAACCATTTGGAACAACCGCGCTGAAATTGCCGGAAAACATCCCGCTGGCAAGGCGCTCAATGCAAAAAATATCACGCGCGACACAGGCATTGACTATCACCCTGGTGCGGTCCGATTTTATCAAGAAGCGGGACCTGTCTCTTATACACATCTCCGAGCCCACGAGACCGAGGCTGATCTC
>CAJXTM010000480.1 GCA_913061385.1 uncultured Rhodopirellula sp.
GTCGGCAGCGTCAGATGTGTATAAGAGACAGTTCTTCGACTTACCGCTTCTCAAATAAACATCACCCGCCAAACGAAGACTGCCGGGGTCGTTAGGCAACTGCGCAAGCAGTTTGTCCACTGCCTCAACGGCCTTCACGGATTCACCCGCCTGCAGAGATCGAACCGCAGTTGCACGCAGAAGAACTGGACTCACTGGAACCGCCCCTTTCTCACCTGAATCATCTTGCGCAATTGCGCTCAAACAACTGACAAGCACCAGTACAAAGCTCAGGTTTGTGCAAATCGATTTCACAGCTGCTTTTCCTTTATGAGACATATCGCTTCCATAAAACACTATGCGTTTGACGTAATCCATCCACAACCTTACGACGGAAATGTCGGTGAAACAATTTCCAGCAGTTCAATCGCCGGCGCTCTGTCGCAATAAATCAAAGCAGTTCGCCCATAGACCCTATCGCCTACATTCAACCGCATCAATTCTGCAAGACTGTGGCCTGCTTGAATCTCCCACAAGCCACAAAGCTGCACTTCCCGCAGCACATTATGATCAATCAGCACGCGCCCGAGAGGTGTTGATTGACTTTCAATCTGCTTCCAAACTTCGTCGTCAAGCGTCCCTGTATCAAGGCGGACGATTCCATATTGAACGACGCGTCCGGTGCGTTCTGTCACCAGAGTGATTTCTCTGGAATACCATGCCGCACTCCGCTGGCACCGATGCACGACAACGTTCACCTTTTCGTCGTAGTGTGACTCAACCGTAACCGTCATATGGGCGTGATGATCAAGCAACGAATCGTACGGAGCTGGAACTTTCGCTACCGAGCTAAAGTCACCCAACTGCGAATGGCCAATCGGTTCATCATAGAACTCGTTCAGCAAATCCCTGATGTCGATACGTGAATCATCGGAGAAAGCTACTTCGCTCATAGAATCACTCACTGTTCCTGTTGCTTATCCCAGAGGTGCCGTGACGCCGATAGTGACGACCGACGGTGCAGGCAATTCTGGTCGCTCCAGCACAGTGTCCACGAGAAAATAAAGCAGGCGACGAAGCTCTTCTACATCAATCTCATCAGCGACTTTTTCAGCTCTAGCTTGGTGCTTATCGACCAGCTTCAATGCTATTTCAAAAACATTCGCCTGCTCATACAGCTTGCGAACCTGCGATAGTCGATCCACGTCAGAAAGACCACAGTCAGACGCTGCCAGTTCCAGTAATCGAGAGGCACCCTTTTCCGGCAGGCCTTGCAACGCCAACGCCCACAACAACGTAGGTCGACCACCGAAAACATCTCCCCCCGCGGACATTTTGTTCGAATCGTCACCGATCCAATCGCCTAAATCGTTCAGTATTTGAAAGGCAACACCCATATTTCGACTGAAAGTACGAATCGCTTCTCGATACGGCGTTGCATCTCCGGCCATTCGCACACCACTCAACAGCGCTGCTTCAAAAGCCGGCGATGTCTTCAGTGCGTACACTTTCAGTGCATCAAGTGGAGTCAAACGACGATCTTTTCCGTCGCGCCAAAGCAATTCGGATCCCTGTCCTTCGGCTAGCCGCATGTGAGCTGCGGCTAAACTGTCCAGCACGTCGACCCTGGCTTCGCTTGGCACATCATTCTCATTGCGACTCAACAGGCGATACCCCAGACCGATCAAGTAGTCTCCCACATTGATGGCTGTCGGAATGCCGAACCTGCGGTGAACGGCAGGCTGTCCGTAACGGAACGCATCGTCATCTTCGATGTCGTCGTGCACAAGACTTGCCTTGTGGAAGGTCTCGATGCTCATGGCGGCGCGACGGACTGAAATTGGAAAATCAGCAATTGCAGCCTGCGCCTCCGGCCCTGTTGCCTGCCCGCCAGTCATCGCATCATAGGCAGCAAGTGAGATGAAGGGGCGTGAATGCTTGCCACCACGACTGAGAAAATCATAGGCAATATGTTCGGTTGCCGAGATTGCATCCATTCCCTCAATATCGGACACACTGACCGCATTTTCACCAAGTTCACCTTGAGTGCGTATGCGAGGCGCGAGAGTATCGATGGCCTCTGGTTTGAACAAGTCGCTGGCTGCACGCATCAGGTGGACATAACTTCGCGTTACGCTCTGAGCGGGCTTGTAAGGTGTGCGGATCATCTCATTGACCCAGGACTCATCCACCTTTGTATTTCGACAATCGCTGCTCAGCAGTGGAACCGCCATACACGGAATCCCTGCCAAAAGCACTTTGTCGATCGCCTTTTCCAGCACGTTCAAACAAGCAACACCGACCACCGCATCGACATAACCGCCAACGATGATTTTCATCACCACCGGTGATCCCTCAGCGACCAAAACCCGGTATCCCATGTCCTCGGCTAGGCCCCGAAAGTCAGCGATACTACAAGCACCACATTCCTTGCAATTCATTCCGAATTGATCGTACTCTGCCGGACAACCTTCAGCATGTTTCAGGCAGTGTGGCAGCAGAAACAAGCGACGCTCAGGGGGAACGGCTGCCAGGGAGTCCTTCCAGAACTCGCTGCTGATCATGACCATCATCCAGCCGAGATAGGCCTCCGGCAAATCAGCTTCTTCCAGAGCACGCCGTGCGACTTGCTCCATCTCATCCTTGGTCATCGGCGCAGACCGATCAATCCGGGCGGCGATGTCAGAGCACCGCGCTCGCAAGCTCTCACGCAATTCAAGCGTGTCGGGCACTTCTTTGAGATGGCTCGTCTTTCGACGTGGCGATCTGCCTTGGGAGGCCGTTTCCGACGTGGGCGCTGTGCCGCTGGTGCTGAGTCCGCTGGACAAGCCTATACCTCGGGGAGCGTTTGTGTGGGATTCTGTAAAGGATTCATTTCGTCTGTTAACCCGTCTCGGGTCGGTTTTTCTGCCGCAAGCTGAAGGTATTTCCCCAACGCTCCCGTCGCAAAGATCAGAGGATACAGGCTTTCGTGGTACCAAAGCTTGGCAAAATAAAAACCAATTGGCCAAGACACACGGTGCCGCTTCTCCTCAACGCTTTTCAACAAGAACTCGACGCCGGAGATTATAGCGTGATTGATCGCTTTGGTCCCACCATGCTGAGCCACAGATTGTGGATTACGACCTTCTGTTCCGGCCATTTTGTGTCGTTTTGTATCATGTACCTCACGCAAAGAGGCCAAGTTTTCCCCAGAAAGTGCGACGGTTGCCAGCGCTTCGACCGCTAACGCCGTTTCTTCGACGCTGCTGAGGACTCTAAATTCTTGACCCTGCTTTTTTTTTAGCCAAAAGGCGACAGAGCCACCGCCCCCCCAGCCACCGTCATCATTTTGGTTGTTCACCAGATACTGACAACCAGCTTGCAACACCTCCGAGGACAGCGAGCCAGACGCGGCGGCAAGCAGCACGCGCGACGTTCCGTAGACCGGATTTGACTCATCCACGCGATCTTGGTTACCAAACCAAAGCGGTAACCAAGATCCATCTGGCTCCTGATTTTTTTCTAGAAACCGGGTTCCCGCTGCTACATTCCCCACCAACGCCGCAGTCGGAATAGCGGCCCCGCCCACAGCCAAAGCTCGTAAGGCGTGCGCGGTCAGGTCATTACTACTGCGATCAAACGGCAACTTACCCCAGCCACGACAAAAAGTTGGCCAGCCACCATCGCGATTTTGCAGCTTCCGCAGCCAGCCTGCCCCCGCCACGATCGCTTTATCACAACGCTGCTGTTGCTCTAAATCCAACGACGGCTTCATGTGTTCGAGTGCCAGAATTGCCGCAGGAGTATCATCGCTGTCAGGCACGGCGCCGCTCAGGTCACTCCAGCCCCAACCACCTGGCTCGGCACCAGTAAACGGATGTCGCACTTCATGTTGACACCCTAAGTGCCAATCCAACAAGTCAGGCGTGCACCACTGGGCATCATCTTCGGGATCAGACGCGAGAGCACTAATCGAAAGCGATGTAACCCAAGTCGCCAAATTTGTATCGATGGGCCAACTGCCATCCTCGTTCATTGAATTCACAAGGAACTCAAGCCCGCGTTGCGATACGCTGTGCCCCGCCCGCTCCGTCGCAGCAAGACTCATTACCACAAAGGACGTCAGTGGAGTTGCTTCCAAGTAACCTCCACTTTGCGGTTGCATTTTCCCCAAGACATTCATGCTTCTGCCAATCGAGGCCGCACGAATCAACCTGACTGGAAAAAAAGCTTTCGGCCCATGAAAATGGCGAGCCTGACCTATCGCAACCAAAGCAGGGATCGCGTAGCTAACTACTGGCATCTGCAGCATGCGGTACATCGACTGCGGAAAAACAGCCGCTTCAAAAGGCAACGCCGCAACTGTTTTCCAAGAGACCAAGCCGGCAATCGCCATGTTAGTAAGGATCGGAACAACAAACGTTTTGTCTTTCCCATAACGTTCCTTCAGAGCATCCAACTCTCCCAATCGCCGAATGTACTCGTTCAAGGCAGACGTCGTCTCGCTCGTGAGCGTGCTGCATCCTGCCTGCCCTGCCAAAGCAGAGGCAGCCAGCACTAAATAGCTAGTTGCGATATTGGAACTGTCTCTTATACACATCTGACGCTGCCGACGACTCCTTACGTGTAG
>CAJXTM010000481.1 GCA_913061385.1 uncultured Rhodopirellula sp.
CTACACGTAAGGAGTCGTCGGCAGCGTCAGATGTGTATAAGAGACAGGGCTGATGGTGTCTCCACGGCGTTGGGCGATGGTTTTCTCTGGTTTTGTAGGCGGATCGGTTCGTTTGCCCCCATGACAGGTCTCCTTTGTTCCACAGATAGGTGTGGTGAGGAAATGCTGTAAACGTTGCAATGGCTGCACGACGCGGGCATTCTCTTTGTTTGTTGTCGCCGAAATTTGTGTTTTGGTTTATACTCGTGGCTGCTAGAAACGCGTGGATGCCGTTCGCGGTCTCGTGCTAAATGCCGACGCACTATCACCACGATGGTGCGGGGGTAAAGTGCCATGATGGCAGCGTCCGGCTGTTTCCGTTCCTCGCTTGTTGTGGAAACAGGTGGTGACGGGCTACGTGCGAAACGCTTGAGTCGCGGGGCTCGGATAATAGCGCTGAAAAAAATGGGGAGCATGAGTCGGAATACTCGGCGAACCTATTGGTATGCCGATCAAAGTTCGCTGTTACGAAATACAGACCTGCTGGTTTTCTCCACCGAACTTTCCAGTGCCACAGCACATCAGTCCTGCAATCCACGTTCAGCCGTCTCATCTTTTTTCTGATGTGATGGGTTGAGTGCCTACCTTAACTTTGTATTCCCGAATCCATTCTACGGAAACAGCATGTCGACCGAAGTGAAACGCCCCTTAAAGTTGTTTAGGTTCCTGTTGATTTGTTCCCTGTGTCTCGTTACTTCGGTTGCGGCTGCGCAAGGAAAAAAGAAGAACAAGACGCAAAAGGCAAAACAAAAAACAGTCGGTCCAGCGGTAGGGGGGAACACTGCAACGCCGGTGAATCTGATCAAGGCTGCCGACGGGTTCAAGGTTGAGTTGCTTTATTCGGTTCCGGGGCAACAGCAAGGCTCTTGGGTGAATCTTTGTACCGACGACAAGGGGCGGCTCTTGGTGAGCGACCAGTTCGGTGGTCTTTACCGGATCTCGCCGCCTGCACCGGGTGAGCCAGTGGATGCAGGTGATGTTGAAAAAGTTCCTGCCGATATCCGTGCAGTCAACGGGATGATTTGGTCCAACGGGGCGCTCTACGTCGGAGTGAATGACTATGAACGCAAAATCCCATCGGGGCTTTACCGAATTTCCGATAGCAACGGCGACGATCAACTCGACAAGGTTGAGACACTCCGTGAGGTAAGTTCGAAAAGTGATCATGGCGTTCATGCGTTGGTGCCTACGCCAGATGGTGAAGGTTTTTACATGATCACGGGAAACAACACATTGCCGCCAGAATTGGCAGACTCTTCGCAGGTAGCTCAGATTTGGGGTGAAGATCACCTTTTGCCCAGTATGCCGGACGGTCGTGGCCACAACCGAGGAGTCTTG
This sequence comes from uncultured Rhodopirellula sp., assembly GCA_913061385.1. Lineage (GTDB taxonomy): Bacteria > Planctomycetota > Planctomycetia > Pirellulales > Pirellulaceae > Rubripirellula. The sequence continues at coordinate 1,378 of CAJXTM010000481.1, forward strand.
GCTCCCGGCGGGATCGTGTACCGCGTCACCGATGACGGGAAGAAGTTCGAGGCGTACGCGTCGGGATTCCGGAATATCTTTGATGCCGCGGTCAACATGGATGGCGAGTTATTCACCTATGACGCGGACATGGAATACGATTTCAATACGCCTTGGTATCGTCCTACACGCATTTGCCACGTTGTCAGTGGTGCTGAGTTCGGATGGCGGAATGGTGCTGGTAAACGGATGCCCTTTTACGCAGATAACTTGCCGCCGACACTTGATATTGGCCCTGGCTCGCCGACGGGCGTCACGTTTGGATACGGTTCGAAATTTCCCGCCAAATATCAGAATGCACTCTATGCTCTGGATTGGAGTTGGGGAAAGCTTTACGCGGTTCATTTGGAAGAAGACGGTTCCACCTACAAAGCAACGAAAGAGGAATTCGTGACCGGAGCACCGTTACCAATCACGGACGCGATTATTCATCCAGGCGACGGAGCGATGTACTTCACCATCGGTGGGCGGCGTGTTCAGTCGGGTTTGTATCGTGTGACCTATGTTGGTGATGAGTCCACCGAACCCGCCATCATCGCAGCTACGCAAAACCCACTCCGTGAGTTGCGGCATGAACTCGAAAACTTTCATGGCAATCCTGAACCTGAGGGCGTAGATGCAGCATGGAAATATCTTGATCACGAGGATCGTTTTATTCGGTTTGCGGCAAGAACCGTTTTGGAGCATCAGCCCTTGGAACGCTGGCAGGACAAGGCATTGTTGGAGAAAAACCCAGCCAAACAGATCGTCGCGTTGTTGGCTTTGGCTCGCGCTGCCGGGATTTGCCCACAACACAGAAAAAGCGATTCACCAGCAGTCGACGTCGAATTGCGAGACAGCATGTTGAACGCGGTTGTCGGGATCGATACCACGAAGCTAAACGTACAGCAGAAACAAACGCTGGTGCGTGGGGTGCAAATCGTACTCAACCGATTTGGGATGCCGAGTGATGAACTGGTTGGGCAGGTAAGCGGTCGGTTGGAACCTTTGTTCCCGGCACAGTCTGCAGAAACTAATTGGTTGCTGTGTGAAACGCTCGCCTTTCTTCAGTCGCCTGCAGTGGCGAGTGTGGCAATGGAATTGATTGCCAATGCACCAACGCAAGAAGAGCAAATGCAGTATGCACGCTCGATTCGCATGCTGAAAAAAGGCTGGACCCCGGAATTACAGCACGCCTACTTTGAGTGGTTCCTAAAGGCAGCCAACTATCGGGGTGGGGCGAGTTTCGCAAAGTTCATTCAGTTTATACGTGATGATGCCGTTGTATCGTTGAGCGAACAGCAGAAAGAAGATATGGCAGAGTTGCTTGCTCGGAAGCCAGAAGTCAAGTCCGCGCTGGAAAATCTCGGAGAAGTGTTCGTGGGACGCACACCTACTGAATGGAGTTTGGAGGATCTTTCGAAGGCGGCGAAGACAGGGTTGCTCAACCGTGACTTTAGCAATGGAAAGAAAATGTTTGCAGCGTCAGGTTGCTACGCGTGCCATCGATTTGGAAATCAGGGTGGAATGACAGGGCCAGATCTCACTTCCGCTGGTCGGCGATATTCGCCACATGATTTACTCGATCAAGTCGTGAATCCAAGCAAGGTGATCAACGAACAATTCTCGGCGGTTAAAGTTCTGACGCTTGATGGGGTAGTTCATACTGGCGTCGTGGTGAACTTGAATGGGGACAGCATGACGTTGAACACCGACCTGACGGATCCGAATAAGCGAGTTGGAATCGACCGAAAAGAGATTGATATTCTTGAAGTTTCCAAGGTGTCGGCGATGCCGTCGGGATTGCTTAATCCTATGACTAGTGACGAAGTGCTAGACTTGGTTGCCTATCTGTTGAGCGGTGGAGACGCATCGCACCGTTACTTCGCTGATTGAGTAACGCCCCTCGTGGCGACTGAGGTCGACATGCCGGTTGAGTATTTCTGTACCGGGTTCAGGTTGCTGAACCCGGTTTTGTTTTGAACGTCGGATCAAAAAGATTTGTTCGATGATCTGATGAACGGATGTTCTTTTTGCCATAGGCTTGCGTGGAGTTTGTCAATTCCGAATTATCCCTGATGGGTCCAGTTTATGTTACGTAAATTCAGTGTTGCTGTTTTTGCAATGCCCGTGGTGACTGCGCTGTTGTGCATGTTGGTCGATGTTCGTATCGGGCACTGTCATGACGGCGACGACGAATTGGTGAGGGTTTTTATCTTTGCCGGTCAGTCAAACATGGTTGGCTCGGACTCTAAAGTGGTGGATATTGAACGGTTTCCACCCTTTCGCGGCTACGGAAAAACACAGCCCAAAGTGCGCTTCTCGTACTGCATTGGGCGTGAGAACAAAATGCGATCCGAAGGGTGGGTTCCACTGGCCCCGGTGAATGACGTTGTCGGGCCAGAGCTCAGTTTTGCTCGTCGCGTGGTGAGTAAGAGTGACGCACCGATCGCGATCATCAAATGCGCTGCGGGTGGAACACATTTGGGAGGCGACTGGAATCCGGACGAACCGCAGGGTTTCAAAATGTATCCGTTGGCGTTGAACCTTGTACGCAAATCTCTCCAGGAGTTGAGTGAAGCGGGAATCAAATACCGGATTGAAGGCTTCATGTGGCACCAAGGCGAGAACGATATGTTCAACGAAGCCTACATGGCGGAGTACGGAGACAATTTGAAACGTTTCCTTGTTTGTTGGCGGCGCGATCTTAAGACGCCGGATCTTAAGTTTTATATTGGTGAACTCTGCACGAAAACGATTTGGGGGATGGACCTACGACCTCGGATGTATGCGATCAGCCAAGGGCAAAAAGAAGTTACAGAAAATGATGCACAGGCTGAATATATTCCAACTTCACATGTGGGAGTGGAAATTGGGGCGGGGGTTGGGCTGCATTACCATTATGGAACGCTCGGGCAATTAGAACACGGTGTCAATTACGCAGAGGCTTATCTACGGGCGATCGGAAAACAAAATGAGAGCTCGCGGCGTCTTGATACGTGGCCTTATGCGGCGAATAGCAAAATCAAGCTGTATGTGATGGCGGGGCATCGAAATATGGAGGGAGAGCGAGCGTTCACACAGGATTTGGCAACGCGAAACACCGAGTTACTTAAGTCAGACCCGACGGTCGCGTACAAATATGATCTGTCTCTTATACACATCTGACGCTGCCGACGACTCCTTACGTGTA
>CAJXTM010000482.1 GCA_913061385.1 uncultured Rhodopirellula sp.
ACACGTAAGGAGTCGTCGGCAGCGTCAGATGTGTATAAGAGACAGGTATCAGGTCGTGCTGACGTCATAACTGACGTGTGGCTCACCAGTATCGGCTCATCAGGCTCATGGAAGATGCCCTCGCGAATCAACTGTATCCTCGCAACCATTGCCATTTTTGCACTGCTGCATTTCCCCCCCCGGGAATGTCAGTCAGCTGAGGGCGATGCAGCCAAACTTGATCAGCTAACATCCGAACAAAGTTGGGATGCTTCGATCGAACTTGCGCGAAACATCACAACGGACCCGGCACAAACGGAAGACCTCACATTCGCGTTGGCACGGCTTGCTCGCGGTCTACAAAATGCTGGTCAACTAGCCGAATCAACGGAGTTATATCAACTAGCTGTCAACGCATCAGAGTTGCCTGTGGCATCGATGCTGTCCGCCAGCGACAAGGTTCTCGTCCGTCTTGCAGCAAGTGAGGTGATGGTACAAACCCACAACATTTCCCAGGCCATCACGACCTTGGAACCCATCGTGGGCTCGGATCCGAACACAGCGGATCCGACGATTACCGACCAACAAAAAAAGATCGCTGTTTGGGTTCTACTGCGAGCAGGATCAGCTTCGCTGTCCCGTGGATCCTACATGGATGCTGGATCCGCCTATGCCCTTGCTCTAGATCATGCAGATCAACAGCAGCGGCCGTTAGCCTTGCTGGGAGATGCGTGGGCCACAGCTGTTCGAAACGAGAAGTCAGCGGACGCTGTTCGCAAATTGTCGGGCTTTGTTGACCAGTATCCGGATCATAAAGATGCACCAAGTGCGGCCCAAGGTTGTGCCCAATGTTTGAAGCAGATGGGACGTGATGCCGACTCCACTGCAATGCTTTCGGATCTTCTGAGTCGTTGGCCGGATTCAACAGCGGCGTACTCTGTTGTCCGTAGCCATTGCGGACTCTCGCCAGCACTGGTACCCAGTGCGGTTCAGTTCTGGCTGATGACAAAGGCAAAGAAAAACGACATCAAATCATTCGACGCCGGCACGACCATGCTCGGATTGTTAGTTGCATCAGAGAAATCAGAATTGGTTGCCTGGGCTAATCTGTCTGATCATCTGGCCACCACGGACACAACTGGCCAAACGACATCGGATACACTCAGACAACTCCAATCGCAGGACCACGAGTCAGACGCTGAACAACTGGCTGTGCAATTCATTTCACCAATTGCCGACCGGCGTGTCACCGCAGCGGCACGTGAAGCCGCCTGCCGATGGGCCGGACGCACTTCCCGATGGTCCCTGCTTGCAATCGCATCTGAGACACAGGACCTCAACACACCTGACCCCACACGCACGCTGTCTGTGGAACGACTGTTTGCAGAAGCTCTCACCCAGACAGGCCAGTCAAAAGAGGCACACGCTTGGTGGGTCCACTTGGCAGATGTTCGATCAACCGATGATTTCCGAGTATTGATTCGATGTGCCGAAACGGAAACAGCATTCGGCAACGACGCAGCTAAGGCGGACGAGCGAATTGCGTCAGCCAGAGAAGCCGCAGGTGATAACTCAGCAAGCCTCACTCTGGTCAAGATGCTGGAGTCTGAACTCGCGATCAGAAGATCGAATTTCGATCAGGCTCGTGGAATTCTGGAACAAGTGATCCGCTCACCGAAGACAGCGGGTGAACTGCGTGGCAGATCCCAGTGGCTAATTGGTGAGACATGGTACATGCAGCATCAGTACAAGAATGCTATCGAAGCGTATCGCAAAGTAGAAACACTCGATACCAGCGGCAAGTGGGTAGCAGCTTCGTTCCTGCAGGCTGGCAAATCATTTGAGAAACTAGGGCGAAACAAGGAAGCCACCATTTGCTATGGAACAATCCTACGTCGCTTCGCAAACACTGAATACGCATCACTGGCCCAATATCGATTGGCGGCAGTGTCATCTGAAAAAAGCACTTCACCAACTTCCTCATCCAACCCGACGATTCGACGATGAACCAACAACATCGCCAAACACCGAATGCGAGACTCTTACCCGTAACTGGGGCGTCAAGCCGCCACACATGGCAATTGATGTCACGTATTGTGCCACTGTTTGTTCTGGCAGTGGGTGCCTGCTGGTTGACGCTCGCGATGCGGCCTGCAATGGCTCAATTCCCAAATCAGTTGACGCCGGGACAACAGCCGCAGTCAAACAACCAAAACTTCAATGTTGGTGCTGCACCGAGCATTCCTGCCTCAGCCATTCCATCCACGGAATTCACACCATCGGCTCCCGACCAACCTAAAACCGAAGCTGACTCGGCACTGCCAGGTTTCTTCGACAAGATTTTTGAGGGTGGTTGGCTGATGCTTCCTCTGGCGATTTGCTGCTTGGTCGTCTTTTCATTATCGATCGAACGCATGGTAGCGCTACGCCGAGCTCGAGTGATCCCTCGACCGTTTGTTCGTCGTTTCACAGAATGCGTCGAAGACGGACAACTGAGCTACGAGGAAGCGACTGAGCTTTGCGAAGAATACGACTGCCCCGTGGCAGAGGTTTTCCGTGCAGCAGTCCGCCGCTGGGGTCGTCCCATGTTTGAGGTTGAACAGGCAGTCATGGATGCAGGTGATCGAGTTGCCGATGGCCTACGCCGATTTCTGCGAGTTTTCCATGCGATCAGCAACGTCGCGCCCCTAATCGGCTTGCTGGGCACCGTACTGGGGATGATCGATTCGTTTGAAACAATCAGTACACAGGCGTCACTCGGACAACCTGAATCGCTCGCCTCAGGAATCAGTGTCGCTCTCATGACAACCGCAGGTGGCCTAACCGTGGCCATTCCGGCTTACCTCGCCTACATGTACTTCAGTAGCAAATCAGACAGCTACTTAAACGAGATCGACAAGCTATGCCAAAGAGTGGTCGACTGCATCTCTGCCGAAGGGCTCGAAAGTGCAGGTGGAAATCGAACTACCCGCAAACGTCGAGCTGCTTGATTCAAACATCCGCCTTGCACCCAACGGAAAACGATTCAGTTTTTCGAGCGTGTTTAGGCCAACCCAATTCACCTTTTTCTTGGCGATGATTTAATGACCACCGGTCGACAGAAGACTGAAGACGCAACGATCAATCTGACCCCGATGATCGACGTCGTTTTCCTCCTTGTGATTTTCTTCATGGTGGGAAGCGAATTCAGTGAGGCCGAAAGCAAAATCCCTGTCAATGTTCCGACGGCGGGGCAGATGCAGGCTATGACGCGTGGTCCGGATGAATTGCTCGTCGAGTTAGAACGCGATGGTAGTATCTCCCTGAACGGGCAAACCATGACGATCACCAACCTGAAAACCGCCCTTTCGGAATATCACGTCAATTACCCAGATGTAAAAGTCGTTGTGCGAGGCGAAGCAACAGGATCCCTGCAGCAGACTGTCGAGGTGCTGCAAGCAGTACGCAGCAGTGGCATCGCTCAAATTGGCATCTCGACTAAGAGGATCAATCGTTGATAGATCAAGCCCCTCTTTGGGCAGATCCTCGACTCACGTATTCAGTTGCGGCAGTAGCCGTCGTGCTGCTATTGGCGGCTGTCTGGTTATTTGGAAGAAAGAAACGCCAGGGCCGACAAGCCGGTGTAATCTGCTTATCGCTTTCCGTTGTGTTGCATCTGGGACTTATCATCCTGGTTCCCATGTTGCCAGCTTTCCGAGGACAGGCAACAACGCCCAGCGACTCGATCACAACCACGGATGAATCGCTGGCCTCGTTTCAATTTTTTGACCCCGACGCAGAAAGTCCTTCTGACACGCAGGAAATTCAACCTGCGATGGCCCCCCTGCCGATTTCCAGCCTGAGCGACCAGTTGGATCCACCCAGCGAGCGAGTCACAACTGCAGAAGACACGCTTGCGCAGGAGGACGACACACCGCTGGACGTTGGCCCAAACCCAGAAACAAACCTCGAGCAACCCACCAGCGATTCCGAAAAACCCGAATCTTCCGAAGTAGCGGCGAGCGCGATCGAGTCGCTGATCCCGCAAGCTCTGACTGGTGCGGCCATGACGGCTTCACCAGATTCAGCCCCAATTGACCCTGGCGCCAACCTTGCTTCAAGCATGAATTCGCAACTCGATTCGCTGCTTGAATCTGCCCTTGCAGCAAATGCATCACCCACGCCCCCTATCCCACAATCCGCTGTCGCCGCGCAAACACCTCCTGTCACGGCCATTCCACAGCGCCCGACAATCCCGACACCATCGCAGCTTGCATCATCCAAAAGTTCTGCACTGGTTGCCTCAAGCCAACCAACACTGAATGACTTTGCCAATCGAAGCGGCGATGCGAAAGTGACAGCTCTGCAACAGACAGGCGGAAGCCAAGAAACCGAAGCGGCTGTCGCATCCGCACTTCGCTATTTAGCGCAGACTCAGCAGGCAAACGGATCATGGAACCCCCAGACCACGGGTGCTGGAGTAGAACGCGCAGCACTGGGCGTGAACCGCCACGGCGCTGGCGGACGATCAGAAACTGCCATCACAGGACTTGCTCTTTTGGCGATGATTGGGGCTGTCTCTTATACACATCTCCGAGCCCACGAGACCGAGGCTGATCTCG
>CAJXTM010000483.1 GCA_913061385.1 uncultured Rhodopirellula sp.
GCTCGGAGATGTGTATAAGAGACAGGCCACCACACGCCGATGAAGTGAGTGGTACTAGATCCGCAACAGCGTCAGTGCGCCGCGTTCCCTTGTCAAAGGAAGCTTTGTCAGCTTACGACGAAGCATTGCCAGTGGGCTACGATCTTCAAGCTGCATCGCTGTTCGAATGTGTCCCCCAAGTGTCATTTGATCGGCACCTGCAGCGGAGAAACCTTTTGAGTAAGCCAGTAGAGTTTCGCCCTGTAGCAGATTGAAATCGTGGTTAGCTGCGTTACTGTCCATGCTGGTATTGAGTGGTTCACTGTGATTGCTGACCAGGGGTCGATATCCGTAGCGACTGCTGATCAAAGCGCTGATTGTGCCTGCCGATGCGACGACACCCTCACCAGTTTCAGGATCAAGATGGGCGTAAATGAGTGAGACCAGTTGCTCGCCAGTGTTTGTTTGCCAAAGGGTATCACTGACTCGTTGGATCAGTTGGGCCGGTGTGTGTCGATATCCGGAGTGTGCAGCAAGAGCTGCGCGGGCGATGGCTGCGTGCATTGCACCCTTGGCAGTCGGGTCGGATGCTTCTGCGATGGCAAGCATAATTGATCCGTCGGGAAGCACATCCCAGTGGTGCCAACCTGTAGCCCATGATTCTGGAGATTCAAGCATTCCGTCAACTCGCCAGCCCTCAGCCAATGCTGAACCTACAGGTAGTGATTCATACTGCCATTGCGCTATTTCCTGAACTGACTGATTCGGTTGGGTGCCTTCGAAAATGTCGGCCTGAGATGACTGCCTGAGTAAAAGCGACAGATTCGTAGCAACGAGACGGGCGACTGCTGATTCTGCTCCACTGAACTCGGTAATGGTTTCCCGAAAGAGCCAGAGGGTGCCAATAGGAATGTCATCAACTTTGATCGCAACACAGATCCCAGCAGCAAATGGCTCAGGGCTGTTCCATGTGTCAATTGAACCCGCCGTCATGTTGTCAATGGTGACGACATCTTGGACCATCGCTTCAAGGTCACCACGACTACCACGAAGTTCGCGAGGGGGATTTTCCAGGCGTTCGTTGGGTAAACCAACGACGGATCTTGTCTTTAGGTAACGTGTGTCTTCATCAAGCATGTACAACGCTGCAGCATCGCATTTGCAAGCTTCCATTGCATCAGCAAGTGATTGCTCAATTTGATCAGCTGAAACTTTGCCATCGTATTCCACGCCAATCATGGCAGCGGATGATGCCAGTTCTGCTTCACGCTGGCGAAGGCATTCCTGTGTGCGTAAGGCTTGTTCGGTCAACTTTGAGGCTGCGTTTGCAAGCCGCGTGGCGGCGATGCGTCCTACAACCGGTGTGGATTCGTCTTCACGCCCGATGGTTGTCTCGCTTGTGACAGCGGGCAATAGTTCAAGCATGTCGTTCTTGCGAGATGCTCGAGAGTCAATTCTCCAGCCCGTGGCCTCTGAATAAGTGTTCCAGAAACTGGTAATCAGGTTTTGCGGCGGCTCACTGGTGGTTGGGGCTTGACGCTCGATGCCACGGTGGATGCGCAGGTAGTTTGGTATGGTTTTGGTCACGTATTCGCCTAATGCGGATGTCAGCTTTCAGTTAGCGGCAACCATGCCATTAGCGATCTGAGCGTAAAGACAACGCTCTTGCTTCCGTCGTGCATGATGGACATCGACTGGCGATAACTCTTGTCTGAAGCAATTGACCGCTAAAGTCAATGATGCTTGCCAACTCGATTGAATGATCGATACAACTGGACGATCGGGACAATTGGGGAATTCAGATTTGGGGTCGTCTGATGCAGCACATGTGCGTCTCTGTGACATTGAATGTTGACGGTGAACCTGATGGCGACTTAGGAAGTCAGGCCAATGCTGCTGTTGATTGTGTCTGTACGGCAGTGGTAGAAGAAAAGTCTGGGCAGGCTGAGATCGCTCACCTTTGCAAATCCGGAGGTTCCGTTGGACTGGAAAGAGTTTTTGGAGCTTACGTATCAATTGCGGAACTGAGGAGGCAGAACGAATTTTGGCAGGGGAACCGAACTCGTTTTTCCACTCGGGGTCATGAATGCCTGGTACACACGGTAATCGATATTTTCGTTGGTCCAACGCGTCGATCCATCCGCGAACGCGGTGTTAACTCCGTTGGGATGCGCTGATGAAGGACGAGCGAGATGGACTGCGTTATTTGCGTTACGAATTCGCAGATTGAAAAGTGAGTTTTTGTTCCGGCTCATGCATCCATTGATTCGGTGAACAGCGGCAACACCCATGGGAGCTACCGGGGTCGTGGTGCCGAGTTTGTTCCATTGGTTGGCCAGTTTTGTGTTGGTGTGTTCTGCGTCTTCGTAATGCCAGACCATGCCGTGGACGTAGCGTGCTGCAAGGACGTTGGGTTTTTCTAAATCAAATACGATGTCTTGCTGATTTGGGTCTTTCAAAATCAGATCTGCACTGTCGATCAAGCCGGCGCGATGCCATGGTAGGGCTTGGATGTTCTCAGAAAATAGAATCGTACAGCTTTGTCCATCTGTGAAGTCATTAAGAGTGATGTTGGGGCCCTCGGTCGTGTGGGTTCCCCTGCCTGTTGTGCGATCGACCACGGTGACGTTGTACTTGCTTTGGCCCACTCCATTGTCGATGTTCTGGGCAACAGCAAAGGGAGTGCCGTTATCTGGCCAAGCCAGCCCGTTGTTATAGATCATGTTGTTGGGGGCGTTCGGCGATTCATTCACAGCATTAGCTGGGCACGGGAAAATGCTTAGATGGGGGCTAGCAAGCGAGTGAAAACCCTCGCCAGCAGAGCCGGTGGTTGCCCCTAGCTGCGGCGGATTGCTTGGGTCCGCAACGATGATTGGATACCGATCTTGGGTCCAGCGTTCGTAGGTTGGTTGCGCGTCGAGCCAAGGAAGTATTGCGACAGCCCAAGTGCCAATTTTCTTGTGGCGGGGAATACCTTGGTTGGTGGGGGCTGATTGAGCTAATTCATCAGCCGAGTATGTGCCAAAGTCTTGGGTGTAACCCGGGAGGTAGGTTTGGCTGGAATCGTATTGAATCGTCGCCAGAGCAACGTTCTTCATATCCGCCGAACACTGATTACCCCGAGTTGTGATGCGTTGTCGAGGGATAGACATTGCAAAGAGAGACATAACTGCCAACGCAGCTAGTATCGCGACAATGGATTCGCAGCCACTGAATTTTGCCATTCAGTACCCCTTTGAACTACGTTCTTTCTCAGGAGACTTAGTCTACATTTTGAAGCATCGTTGTTCTTGCACCATCGTTTTCACGATGGGTTCATCACGCCTGAGGTGCGGCCGTCTCGCATTGTTCGGGAGCTGGTTATTGGATTCTGTGTACGAGCCTCGCCGAAGCTGAGTACCTCGCCACCAGAGAGTTTCTGGTGACGAGTATGTTTCTCAGGAGGCGGGGTGTTGTGCCCATGAACTATCAATCACCCAATTCGTCGGTAAGCACAAACTCAGGATAGGGAACCAAGCTGGCTTTGCCGCGTGGTGTCATTAATGCTTGGAAGACGCGGTAGTTAATGGATTGCAAGACGAAGCGTGTCGCTCCATCAGCGAACGCACAATTCACGCCGTCAACATGGGCTGAGGATGGGCGTGCCAACTGGGTGCTGTTTCCAGACGTCAATTCAAGATTGAAGATATCATCCGAGACGGATGCGCCGCGACCGTTGATCTTGTGGAATTCAAGAACAGATTCAGGTTGAACTTTGTCTTGCCCGTTTTTAAGGGCAGGGACAAACTTCGGAGAGCCGTTCCAGTAAGCTTCAAGCGTGGTGTCGCCATATTGCTCATCCTCGTAGTGCCAGACCATGCCGTTGGTGTAACGAGACTGGAAGACAACTTGATTGCCAACTGCAATGGCAGTCGGGTTGGTGTACGCTCGCTCGAGGTTCGTTTTGTCAGCGAAGCCTGAACGGTGCCAAGGCAGTGCCTGAACATTCTCAGAGAACATCATTGTGTATCCCTGCCCGTCCTTCATGTCATCAAGGCTCACCGTGTCTGCAGTCGAATTGAACTGCTGAGTACCGACGCCGCTGTTCTTGTCCATGGAGTTCATGAGCGCACTGTTTCCCCCGTAGGCCCTGAGAAGATTGGTCCCATCCCGAGTCCTCCAGTGCATGCCATTGTTGTAGACCATGCTGTTTTTGCCAAAGTTTCCGCGGGCAACTGGATTGCTGGGGCACTGGAAAATAGCAATGTTCGGAGCCGCCAAAGGATGCATGCCTAAGCCGGATGCCCCGTTTAACTTTCCTAGGGCGGTGGAGGTTGTCGTTACAGGATAACGGTTCTGGGTCCAATGTTCGTAAGTTGGCTGTCCGTCTAGCCAAGGCAAGAGAGCAACGGCCCATGTACCGAGTTTGAGGTGATTCGCTGGCGAATTTGTCGGATCACTTGGGTCAGCAGCCGACTCGAACTTCCCATAGGACTGGATGTAGCCGGGCAGAGACTTTTTGGTCACGTTGTGCTGTACGCCTGCCAACGCCAAGTTTTTCATGTTGGTTGCGCATTGACTCTTGCGAGCGGTTTCCCTGGCAGCAT
>CAJXTM010000484.1 GCA_913061385.1 uncultured Rhodopirellula sp.
ATACGATATCAGCCTCGGTCTCGTGGGCTCGGAGATGTGTATAAGAGACAGTCTCGCCAGCGTCTGCAAATTCGCCTCAGGGCCAGCGGTTTCCCGAAAGGCGTCCATCATGTCAAAGGCATCTTCGTTGCAATAAAAATACAACGATTGAAATCTCGCTCCGCCTCCAGCCTCGAACCAGTTGATGCCTGCATCACGAGCAGCGGCAACTGCGGGGAGGAAATCGGGTGTGAAGACACGCGCTCCAAAGACGGATTGAAATCCGTCTCTGAACGCAGTGCACATGAACTGGACTTTCTTTTTCGCCACGGTTCAAAATCTTCCGAAGGTGTCTGAAAAAAGGCTTGGACTAAAGACGGTTTATCAGGTCAAGACGGACCACAGCACGCCAGCGGCAATCGCTGACCCCACCACCCCCGCCACATTGGGTGCCATCGCATGCATCAACAGGAAGTTATGGGGGTCTTCCTGCTGCCCCACCATTTGAACCACACGCGCCGAATCGGGTACCGCAGAAACACCTGCTGCCCCGACCAGAGGATTGATTTTCTCGGTGAGAAACAAGTTCATGAACTTTGCAAACAACACACCGCCGGCAGTTGCAATCGCAAAGGACAACGCGCCCAGCCCAAAGATTTGCAGAGAATCAGGTCTCAGAAACGTATCTGCCTGAGTACTAGCACCGACTGCGAAGCCGAGCAAGATTGTCACGATATCGATCATCGCAGTTCGAGCAGTCTGAGCCAAACGCTCAGTCACAAGACTCTCTTTGAGCAGGTTCCCAAAGAAGAGCATTCCCAACAGCACAACAGCACCGGGAGCGATCATCGTGGAAATCAGGAATGCTGCAACAGGGAAGATCATCTTCTCTCGCTTCGAGACCTTCCTTGGAGGCTTCATCCGGATCAGACGTTCCTCGCGACTGGTCAGTAACTTCATGATGGGGGGCTGAATGACCGGCACCAACGCCATGTACGAGTAGGCAGCGATAGCAATCGCACCGAGCAGATCAGGGGCGAGTTTCGATGCAAGGAAAATGGCGGTCGGCCCATCCGCCCCACCAATGATTCCAATCGCGCCAGCTTCAGTCGGCGCGAACCCCAACCAGAGCGCTCCGAAAAAGGTCAGAAATACGCCGATCTGCGCGGCTGCCCCAAGCAACACCAACTTGGGATTGGACAGCATGGTGGAGAAATCCGTCATCGCACCGATACCGAGGAATATCAGCGGAGGGTAGACACCCGCAGAAACACCAAAATACAGGTAGGAGAGCACACTGCCTTCGTCATAAACGCTCAAGCTCATGCCGGCAGCCACTGGGATATTCCCAACGATGGCCCCCATGCCAATCGGCACCAGAAGCAGGGGTTCATAATCCTTTGTTATCGCCAGAAAAATGAACACAATCCCAATCAGGATCATGATCGAATTCCCCAACGTCAAAGTTGCGAAGCCGGTCGTTTCAAAAAAATCAGTAAGGATTTCCATCAGCTCAGTTGTGGCCTCTACGCCAAATTCTCCTGCAATTCCAGTTCAGCTACTCTGCCCCGACGAATCCTGTGATTCCAACTGACGCTGGAATTCCGTGTGCAGCACAAACCCTATGGCAGCCAGCACTGCACCATCATCTGCCACGAGACTATCAGGATGACCAGAATTGCCCGCAGGCTCATCAACCTCGGGCCAGACGACTGATAGTTTATCAAGCATGTGTGGCAAGGCGGCAATGAATAGACTGATCACAATCAATGCGCTGAAGACAATCATCAGCCCTACCAACGCTTGAACCGCACCGTCCACGAGATTATTGGACAGAGGCCCTACTGGTTCCGGAAGCGGAAAGGCACCTTGGCCAAGAAGCGTGAGCCCAGTCTGTTTCAGAAGCATTGTCATTGCGTGAATACAGGAACGTGAGTGTGAGGGAAAACAAATCGAGGCTTTTGCTCCGGTGAATCGCAAATACGGAAAGCCAAACCCTCCGAATTACAAAAACGCAGCTCACACAATCGGTCCCCGCTTTTACTGGACCAGACACTGTGCAAACGCATTCTGCGTTCACCAGACCAACAAATGCCGAAAGAAAATCGGACGCGCTCTTGAACCAGAGCGTCGGAAAATTCCACGGCAAGTTGATGATTCACAACATTTCTGCCGTGACAGCAAGCCGTGCCATTCGGGCAACCCAAACGCGGCAGTGGCATGCGATCAAAAGGATATCGCATCGAGAGGTTTCATTCACCCCCCGAAGAGTGATTTAGCGTCCCAAAAACTGCCGAAATCACTCCCAATCGAACCCATGGCTCGATCACACATTATCGATACTAGGAACCTCAAAACCCTTATTATTTGGATCTTTCAGCAGGGCATTGGCAGCTTCTGCGTGATCTCCGGTATGAAGTTCGGTTTTCGGATCGAATGTCAACCATGGCCCGACGGTGTACTCAGCTTTGTCCTCGGGAATCCCCACACCATCTCTCATCACCTCATGCAACTTCATGAAATGGTCTGATGCATCCGCGTTATCGCCAAATTTACCTGCTTTGGCGTTGAAAGGTGCTTTCTCACCCAACCGGTAAGAGTTGTTCATGAGATGCCCCATGACGCATCCGTAGTGGGCATCTTTGACATTCCCATTTGCCATGCTTGGATCACCGGCACGGACCGCAGCAATAAAGGCTCCCCAATTTCCGCCTGGAGTGACCTTCCCGGGCGGCAATTCAAGCGGTTCCGCCTTCGAAGCTCCCGGTCGCAAGATTTTGTAATTACCTTCACCGGTGATTTTACTGCCGTCCTCAAGGTAATACTCATTGAACACCTGTCGCTGGTATTTGGGATAATTAACATTGCGAACATTGAAGATCACCATTTGACCATTGGGGTATTCGGCGAGTCCAAACATGGTATTTGGTGTCTCACCTTGGTCATCCCATTGAAAACGGCCACCAAGCGACATCACACGCACAGGATGAGTCTGGTCTTTATCGAGCGCCCAGCGAGCAACATCCAATTGGTGAGTGCCTTGATTATTTAGATCTCCGTTCCCAGTTTTCCAGAACCAGTGCCAATCGTAGGGATGATAATTCGCGTGGTAATCGCTGATCATCGCCGGACCTTTCCAGAGATCCCAATCGAGGTTGGCGGGTGGCGGGCCGACAGGCTCGTGTCCGATCCCACCCCGTGGTTTGCAACAGTAACCGTATGAAATTTTAAGGCGAGGCAGATCACCATTTTGCAATGCTTCATGCAAGCCTGCGATACCTGCACTGCTGCGTCGCTGCGTACCATGCTGAATCACGACTCCATATTTTTCCTGCGCTGCGACTGCGATTCGCCCCTCACCCACGTCGTGGCTCATCGGTTTTTCAACGTACACATGCTTGCCTGCTTGTGCCCCCCAAATCGTCATCAATGAATGCCAGTGATTGGGCGTTGCGATGGAGATGGCATCTACCGACTTATCATCCAACGCCTCACGAACGTCGCTGATCGCCTTGGTTTGAAATTTCCCCTCAGTTCGTTTTTCGAGGCTCTGCATCCGCTTGGCAAGAACATCTGCATCAGGATCAATGACATAAGCCACCTCGACATTATCCTGCCCCAGCCATCCACCAAGATGACTCTGCCCGCGTCCATTCAATCCGGCGACGGCGATTCTGACCCGGTTACTCGCGCCATCGACTGCACCCGAAGCTCTCGTGCCGGTCAATAACAAGGACCCTCCTACGGCAGTGGAGGTCGCCAGGAAGTCACGTCGGCTTGTTTTCGACATCGAAGATCTCACTCAAAGACGGGGAGGTTTCAGGAACGTCAGAACCCTCATTCTAACGAAACCAACACGCCTTGGGGGCAGACAAACTGCCGCTGTGATTCGCC
Source organism: uncultured Rhodopirellula sp. (assembly GCA_913061385.1). Lineage (GTDB taxonomy): Bacteria > Planctomycetota > Planctomycetia > Pirellulales > Pirellulaceae > Rubripirellula. Next base: position 3,874 of record CAJXTM010000484.1, read on the forward strand.
GCTATGAATCATCTTCGGCTAAGCCGAGTTTTGCCAACCAGCGACGAGAATTCCCGCCACCTGATGCGCTGACTTGCCGATACTCACGCTGAAGTTGCTCTGACTGCAAATCCAGCTCTTGTTTCTCGGCAAAAACCTCCTGACGCTCGCGTGAAAGTTTTGCTCGTTCCAGCGAAGCTTCGATCTCACCCGCCCGAAATTTTTCTTCCCACTCTGCCTGAAGAAGTTGCAACTTCCCCCGCTCATGGGCAATCAGCTCATCGGAGTCCAGCATATCAGCGATCGCGGAGGCACCGATTGCAATACCGTCCGAACGCGTCTCAGCTTGTTGATCCAGCAGATTGCGTAATTCGGCAATCTGATCATCCCGATTCTCGATCTCTAATCTCAGCCTATCGATGAAAGCTGCTGGAGTCTCATTTACAGCTTGGACTTCTGCATTGAGCGAGGCGGCAAACTGATCAGCATCAAAGGAATCTTCTTCCATCTGCAGCAAAATCAGACGTTTGCGTTCTTCCCACGACAGCATCTCGCTCGTTTCCAGAGAATCCTCGGGCGTAGTCTCCTGCACCCTTTGAGCGGCGATCCTCGTAGCGAGTTCCTCATTTTGTGACCGGAGCTCAGCGTTGACCGATTCCAACTGCTGTATGAACCCTGTCTCTTATACACATCTCCGAGCCCACGAGA
>CAJXTM010000485.1 GCA_913061385.1 uncultured Rhodopirellula sp.
GAGATCAGCCTCGGTCTCGTGGGCTCGGAGATGTGTATAAGAGACAGGCTTGATTGTGCGAGCGACACCACCGCCGCGACGAATATTCGAACGCCTTGAACCAGCACGAGCGTTACCCGTACCCTTCTGGCGATACATCTTTTTCGTCGAGCCAGCAACTTCACCACGAGTCCGCGTGTTGTGCGACCCCTGACGCAAGTTTGCCTGATACATCACAACAGCGTCGTGCAACAATTGCTTGTTCACAGTCGCCGCGAGTTGCTCGGTGTCAATATCATACGTACCGACTTCACCGCCGGTCTCATTATAAACTGTCAGCGTGGCCATAATCCTCAACCCACCTTGTTCGTTTCGCGAATGGTCACAAAGCCGCCATTCGGACCCGGCACAGCACCGCGAACGAGCAACAAATTATTTTCAGCATCCACACGAACCAACTCGAGGTTCCGGGACGTCGTCTTAACGTTGCCATACTGGCCCGCCATACGAATACCTTTAAAGAGCCTACTTGGCGAAGCACTGCAACCCGTACCACCAGCATGCCGGTGCACCTTCTTGACACCGTGCGTTGCACGCTGCCCAGAGAAATTATGCCGCTTCATTACTCCAGAGAAACCACGACCCTTGCTCGTGCCGGTTACATCAACCCGTTTGATTTCATCAAACTGACCAACAGTAACCTGTGCACCAACTTCGAGATCAGTCTCGCCGCGGAACTCGCGAACGAACTTCTGTGGCTCACAACCAGCCTTGGCAACCAACTCGACACCGGACTCCGCGATTCTTTTCGAACGCTTACTGTCCAACCTCGCAACGTGCCCACGCTCTGCCCTACTAGCCAAGCGACGAGGCTTATCCTCAAAACCCAACTGAACGGCTTGATAGCCATCGCGATCTTCGCTGCGGACCTGCAGGACATGACACGGTCCAGCCTGGATTACTGTAACGGGCACTGCTCGCCCGTCCTCCAAGTAAACTTGTGTCATCCCGACTTTTCGGCCGAGGATTGATGGTGACATAACTTTCAACTCGCCCCGTTCATACGGGACGCCCGTCATTCGTGTTGGATTCCAAGTTTCGTCAAGCCGAACCACTGACATCAGGCAATCTTCAATGCACCGAGAGCGATTCCGCTCGACCCAAATCAGACTTGCACCGCACCAAGGTTATCGACTCGACTTCCGTTCATTCGGAAATTGTCGCTGGTACATTTGAGTGCCGCTACCCGAACCGCCCCGCAATCAGATTGCAAGACCCGGGTGTCCTCCAGACCGATACTATCTTGCAGACGCCTTAATTTTGATGTCCACACCGGCCGGGAGACTTAATTTATTTAATGCTTCAATCGTCTTAGCCGTAGCTTGGACAATATCAATTAGTCGCTTATGTGTACGAATTTCGTACTGTTGTCGAGACTTCTTATTCACAAACGGCCCAGACAGAACCGTATAACGTTCAATTCGCGTTGGCAATGGGATCGGCCCATGCACCTCGCTGTGAGTACGCTTGACTGTATCGACAATCTCTTGGGCACTCTGATCTAAAACAGAGTGGTCGTATGCTTCCATACGAATTCGAATTACTTCGCTTGCTCCGGCAGACACAGATGGGTGACCAATGAGAGAGTTGTGATACAGTGGGCCCTGCGAACCGGAATTGTCCTGAGATCAGATCTCAGTTTCGACCATCCCGTGTTTCCAGGGTGCTCGGGGCTTTTCCCACGAGCGAAGCGAGAATTTAGGGGGCGAACCGAAGTCCGTCAACGGCTCTTGGGCAAACGAGTCGATAATTCTTTGTTAGTTTTTCAGTTTTTTGGACGATAACGGTACACGACACGAACCAGATAGACTGCAATACCGCCGACTGAGATCGAGAAAGGCGGCGACCCAACCCCCCAAGGCAGCCCATTGCCCCCTTAATCACGCTGCAAGCACCCTATTTTAACGGCAAGCTCATTTCGTGGAACGAAAATCAGCAGACAGCGACGGGGCGTCAGAGTCGCTTCAACAGCCTCAAAAAACCTTTCCGAAAAGGGAAAAAAAGGGAGTCGCTGAGCTCGCGGCAACCCAAATCTCCGATTTGTCGCCGCTTTCCCAGCCGGAAACGTCGGCCACCAAGTCAATTACAACGGCCGAGGGCCCTCAAAATGAGGGGCCTACGGAGAATGAGGGCGTTCAATACGTAAGCAAGCACATCGGGCTTCGGTTTGTCGCCCTATTGACTGCTCTCGTCCCCCTCATCTTACTGCTTATTGCTGGCAATCTGAGCCCAGCCCAAGAGGGGCTAGGAACACATCAACAACTAGGGCTTCCACCATGCTCAATGCGTGTACTGCTAGGAGTCCGCTGCCCTGCATGCGGGATGACCACTTCTTGGTCCTATTTTGCCAAAGGTCATTGGCTAGATAGCATCAACACAAACACGGGGGGGTTTTTGCTGGCATTGCTATGCATCGCAATCATCGTGATCGCTGCTCAAGTGATTCGATGCGGCCGTCTACCATCACCGCTCATCCAGAAGACGCTGACGATCGCGGGTGTAGCAATTCTGATTGTGACTCTTCTGGATTGGGTCGCTCGCTTGCAGGGCTGACCTGCGGCCTTGGAACGTTGAATCTGGCTCTGGCATCCACCACAGCCACAATCTGATTGAGGGAAAAAAACTGTTGATTCAGGTAAAGCCACCAAATCGGTGTGGCAAGCGACTGCACAAACTGCGTATGTAAAGGCGAAGTCATTGCATGATCGCTGTGCCAAAGGAATTGGATCGATGTCGTTGAAAGAAGAATCAGTTAAGTCCAACCAGCTCAAGCTAAGCAGACGCGCGGTCTGCATGGCGATGTTTTCTGGCACTACCCTGCTGCAAACGGGTTGCTTGGGACTCGCATCGAACCTGATGCACGCCGTTGGCATGGACATGGTTCCTCCGGAGTACGAAGGATTCGAAGAACAGACAGTTGCCGTCATCACAATTTCTGATAGCAGTTCTTATTCCCGCGATCAAAAGTCTGGAGAGCTCAGCTCTTTTGTGGGCAAAATCCTGGCTCAAAAAATCAAGGACATCAAGGTCGTTCGCAACGACAAGATCAGTCACTGGCGCGACACCAACGGATGGGATTCACTGGACTTTGCGGAGATTGGCGAGGGTGTCGGAGCAGATAAAGTGGTAGGAATTGAGCTCAGCAACTTCAGTCTTCGCGACGGTCCAACACTCTACTGCGGGACTTCTGACGTCAACCTCACCGTGATTGATGTTGCGACGGGCGAAGCTGTCTTCACGAAGTCTCTCGAGGAATACCGATATCCGACCATGGCTGGGCAGCACACCAGCGAGACGACGGAATCACGTTTCCGCAAGTTGTATCTGCAAACGCTGGCCGAAGAGATTGGCCGATCGTTTCATCCATACGACATGTCTGACCGGTTTGCAGCCGACAGCCGAATCGCCAGCAGCTAGCTCTGCGGAGGCATGCGTTACCGCCTGTTGATTTTAACTGCACATCAGTGAAAAATGCTGTTGTGACCGGTCAAATTCGCCGCATTGCCTGCGTGCGAATGCACCATTGAATCAGATGCATGCCATTGCTCACCAGGCTTCGAAACAAGCGTAAATTGCGGCACTAACCTTGCAATCCCGACGTCAACCCGAGAGACATTCCGTCTGAAAGATCAGGGTTGTGACTGCATCTGATTTTGCGAGAGCAGACAAACGAAAAGGCCCTTCGATGCCTGCCAATTTATCCTCAGCCGGAATCACTTTGCAGCGGTGGCGAGTGTGGCTTTGGGCTCTTTAGATTTACGATTGAATTCGTAGACTTCTTTTTGTTTGGGGTCTGCCACGAAGATCGAATCTTCTGTAATGGCAATCCCGACAGGCCCCACCAGCGGCTCACCTTCGTGCCATTTTTCAGTCTTCCCATCGGGTGTAAATTTCCAAATGCACTTTCCGTAGCCGTCAGTGACGTAACCGTGATCGCCTGCCCAGCAAAGTCCATTTGGGTATTGAAAAGGGCGGCCCGTGACGATGTCCTCAACTTCTCCGCTGGCAACATCGATTCGCTTCACCGCAGCAGCATCGGGCGTGACTGCCCAAAGCTTTCCGTCAGCGTCAAAAGCCAGCCCACGAGCATTAACACGTGCGACAAGTTCTGGCTTTCCACCTTCGACGGGCAACTTGAAAGTAGCTCTTTTCTCTGCGTCCCCCGCATAAATTGTTTTGCCATCGGGGCTTATCGCCAACGCCATGACCACTCCCAAATAACCATCCGTCAATGGCTTAGGATCCGCTCCGGCGGATTCAATCCAGTAGATTTCCCGTGTTGCGGTATCACTGACGAGGATTCCCTTGGTGGGATGGATTGCCACGGCACGAGGTCGATTCATCGGTTTCCGCAGTAGCTTTGTCCCCTCGGCGAACAAGCTTGTCGCATCGTTGGTCTTCCAAACACCAGGCAGGTCCAGATCAACCGTGTAAACGTCTTCTCCGCTGACAGCCACAGCAAGCGGATAGGCTGTCTCTTATACACATCTCCGAGCCCACGAGACCGAGGCTGATCTCGT
>CAJXTM010000486.1 GCA_913061385.1 uncultured Rhodopirellula sp.
TGGGCTCGGAGATGTGTAAAGAGACAGGTTTTGAAGTAGCGCAATTAGTCTCGAAGCGACGACAGCATTCAGCCGTGGGCGTCAGCCCACGGTATCCGAGCAACGCAACCGTTTTATCCGCGAAGCGGCGACAGCAGGCAATGATTGCTGTCGCCGCTTCGCGGCTCACCTCGTGTATGCCCGACTGTTCTGCGGGCTTACAACCGCAGCTAGGCGCTGGCGCGACTTTGCCGCTGAAAACGCACAACGTTAAACTACGTATCGGGTTACCAGAAGTGACGCTGTTCAACAATTGAGAAACACCGTTTGACTATGAATATCTTTATAAAACCTTTGATGTCCATCATCGCTACTACGATCTGCGTGTTGGCGTTTGCTGATGCCATCTGTGCGCAGGAACTGCGCGGAGATTCAGTGTCGGACGCAGCGCAGTCGAAGCTTCTTGCGACGTTCTTTCAGAGTCGCTGCGTGAAGTGCCACGGTAAACAAAAACAGAATAACGGCGTGCGTCTGGATCGGCTTGATCCTCGCATCACCGACCACGCGTCGTTGACGAAGTGGCAGGATGTTCTTGAGGTTTTAAACAAAGGGGAAATGCCGCCTGAAGATCAGAAGCAACCTGAAAAAGATGAGCTGACGGCAACAATTGGCTTGATCACCGACAACATCAGTCGTCCCGCTGGCTACTAACCCGAACACAAGATCCAAGAACAGTCATCATAAACACGATTCGTGATCCCACACGAGAAAACACGCAAATCTCTTGGATCGCAAGACCGACAGCCGCTCTTTCCGATTCTCAACCCGCTGATTGCCTGAAACGGGTGCACCTTGTGGTTGAAGCGGGACCCATTCTCGCTTCATCTCGATCAACACAAACGGTGATACAGACTATCGGACTCCCGAAGCCTGAGGAATCATACCTCCACTGAATCGCTGCACGGCAGTTGACACTTTGGCACAGCAGGTGGAGTTACCGCAACTGCCAGTCGCAAGTCAATTGTGCTGTGCGTTTACACGAACTTAGCACCAGACTTAGGAGGCCGACGTAAATCATTGGCGAGCCAACAGTACTAAAATGCAACTGCCATCGTCGATCACGTTGATGCCATTATTTCTGGCTGCTTCGGCAGCTTTCTCATCCTCGGCACCAGGTTGCATCCAGATGTGTTTAACACCGACAGCGATTGCTTCGGCAACAACCTGACGGGTGACTTGCGGTGGTGTGATGATCGAAAGTGACTGTGGCACGACGGGCAGATCTGCCAGGTTCGCGTACCCTTCATGTCCCTCAATGACGCATTTATTCGGATTCAGCGGGTAAGTTTCGCGTTCGGCTAGAAGAAGCGTTCGGAACACTTTGTTGCCGTATTTGTGCGGTTGTTGGGATGCACCGGCAACCGCAAACGTTTCTGCCGCCAGAAACTGCTCGTATCCATCCATGGAATTCACCGCTTCGTTGGGGGATGAAGAAAAATGCACGACAGGCAAGATCCTAGTGAATTGGACCGAAAGTCAGCCTTCGAGGATTTCCATCGACTCTTAGCGTAATCTGCCTGCACACCCAGCATACAAACTCAACTCAAAAAAACTTCTCTTCGACAGTAAACGCGTGGGCGAAACCCACGGTGTCAAACTCGTCATTTTTGCCTCCAAGTAAGTTGCAATTTTGTACCGTTTTATACACAAAGACGCGAGCATTAAGGTCAGCCGGCCTGAAAATGCGACGCCCTGCATACTTACTCAGCTACATTGTAAGTAAAGCAGCCGCATTGTTCTTTGGCTCGCCAATTCCGGCCTTATTGGCCGACACATCTGAGCGGGTTGTCATCTGCAGCTGGTGCCAATCTACCGTTGGGCTGTTCACCCCGCTGCCACAGGAATGTCCAACGCTTTGTTTCTTGCTTCCGCATCTTTCTCGCCGTGTGAAATAATTGGTACCACGGCAATTGGGGCATGGAGTGGTGGTGGCGATGAAAACCAGTCAACTCGGGTGCTCTGTCGTCCACCCAGTTTGCCAGCGGACCATGAGGTAAATAAACGGTGTTGAGGGCAAATAGCGCACCTGCGGTCTGCATCGGGATGATCCATGCAAAGAGAGCCACACCTGGATGGAAACAGATTAAGCCCAAGATTCCTAATGCCACGCTAATTCCTTGAATCTTTTGCCCAGTAGTTCCCGCTCGAAGTGACGTGTAGCAGTAAAAATTTGCGATTGCCAAGCGAAGCGGAAGCGTCAGTGCCGAGCGATACACGAATGCCTCCGTGTCATGGGCGTGGCCCAACGAAGCGTGGTGCTGCATGTGCGAGCGTCGGATAGCGTGGAAGGTCATGCCCATTAACAAACTTCCGATCCAACCCACGATCCGATTTAGGTGTGAGTCTGCATGTGCTGACAAATGAATTGCATCGTGAACGCACATTGCCACAAAATAGTATGCAACAATCAGAATGGGCCATGCGAACCCAGCGTTCAATACGCCAGCGATGTAAGCCGAGGTAGTAGCTGCGATGATGGCCAAAACTCCCAAGAACAGGTAGAACGTAGGGCCTTTTGACGGTTCGATCTTCCCCATTTTTTTTCGAAGTTCTTTTTGGTGCTGGTGCATGACTGAGGATCCGAGAGTTTTTGACCAGGAATTGCGTCTGCGGCTGCGGGAATCCCCACAGATGAAGATGCGAACTATCAGGACCTGCGGAAACCGAGACTGAAACCCTTGATTCTCGGACCCGAAAAAGAGATTTTTTTGCGGAAGTATCAATACGCTTAAGAAATTCAAGGATGTCTATCGATGCCACCCGATCCACAAGAGGGCCTCACAGCTCTGCTTCAGCGAGCCGGTCGCGGCGAAAAAGAGGCTCAGGAAACTGCAGCCGTGCTGATTTATCAGGAAATCAGGCAATTAGCTGAACATTTGATGCGCACGGAACGCAACGTAACGCTGCAGCCCACCGCCTTGGCAAATGAGGTCTTTCTCCGTCTCGCAGGAACGCCAGCGATGCAGAATCCTCCAAACCGCGGATATTTTTTTGCTTCAGCGTCGAAAGCGATGCGCCGAATTCTGGTCGATGAGTATCGTCATCGAAGTGCCAGAAAACGCGGCGGTGAAATGGAAAGGCATGGCTTGGACGCCATTTTAGAACGCTATGAACAGCAGTCCATCAACTTGGTTGAACTGGATGAGGCCTTGAATGAGCTAGAAGCCTTGAGCCCTCGGCAGGCCAAAGTGGTTCAACTGCGATGGTTCATGGAGTTGACCGTGAACGAAGTTGCGGAATCGTTGAATATTTCTATCTCGACAGTGGAAGCAGACTGGCGGGCGGCGCGAGCTTTTCTCAAATCGCAGCTCGAAACCGAATGAGATGGTCTGTGCGGAATAATTCTGAGTAACAAATTTCTGTTTGTAAACGCTCGCGGTGCACAATCCTAAGTTGCAATTCGGAGATGGCGATGTACCGCAAGCGTTGCTGCGACTCCAGCAGCGCAAAATATCAATGGCGCAAAAGTGGGTAGCCATGACATGATGACAGCAAGCGGAAAAAACAGTGCGCCAACCAGCAACCAACGACCGGAGTGAATGCCCACGTGCGCAAACATGGCAACGCCCACTAGTAGCGAAAGAGGTGGATAGACGCCCAGAAAGTCGGACACAGATGCACCCATCCTGAGTGGACCGTGGATGAAAAAAAGAAACAGCGAAGCAAGACTTACACCAGCCAGGATCCAGCCACTCTGCCGTTCCATTGGAATAAGTTGCCAATACTGCCGCCAATGAAAGCGGAGACTCACGAAAACTGCGGTGGTACCCCAAATCAGCAACACGGCCCACAATGTGGCAACCGTCTGCCCTGTCGATATGATCCAGAAAATCATTGGGTGCAGAGTTAGGCTTATCGCCAAAATCCACGTCGTTGCTCCTTGACTGATCAATGATTCATGGCTTTCACGAAAGGCGATCACTTTTGAAAAGTGGTTCCATTCTGAATCGCCTGCCAAAGATAACGGTTCACCTCGCAGATAACGTTCCAGATCGTCGGCGACATCTTGTGCCGACAGATACCTTTCGGCTGTTTCTTTCGCGAGACACTTCATGCAAATGTCACTTAGTTCACTGTCAACCTCGCCGTTGATGTTGGCTGGGGGTGGTGGTAACCGGTTCCGAACGCTGTCGTAGAAGCTACTCAATAGATCGCATTCAAAAACCTGCTGTCCCGTCAGGCATTCGTATAGCGTTGCTCCCATTGAATAAATATCAGCAGCAGGCAGAACATCCCGTGGGCTCTCAAATTGTTCTGGCGCCATGTAAACCATGGTCCCCATCACTTGCCCTGTTGCGGTGTGTCCCTCGGACGCGTTCAGCAATTTGGCCAACCCAAAATCCGCTACCATCGGCTGCTTGTCGTCCGTGAACAGGATGTTGGCAGGTTTGATGTCCCGATGAATGACGCCTTTCTGATGTGCATACTCAATCGCCAGGGAGATTTTGACGAAATATTCCGCTACCAAACGCCTGTCTCTTATACACATCTGACGCTGCCGACGACTCCTTACGTGTAG
>CAJXTM010000487.1 GCA_913061385.1 uncultured Rhodopirellula sp.
CCCTTGGCTCGTGGCGTGCCATCAGGATTTGTGAGTTCGAAAAAGGCAGGACGGTTAGGTGAACCGTCAATCTTGAACAGGTCTTTGGCATTGGAGTACGTGACGCGACTGGCAGTACCCACCAACAAACCATTCTCAGCCCCCATATCCCGGAACACGACCCCATCGACAGCCTCCAGTTCCCAAGGGCTCGCCTTGGGAGCGTAGCTACCTGTCATGCTGCCAGCGGGATCTGCATTAATCCGTATCCGATCGCAATCCAACGTCGAATCGCCAATCGAGATTGAATCCATCGTTGCTGCATCAAAGAACGGTCCATCGAAACTGGGAACACCGCGTTTGCCAATCCGCACCCCACCAAGAAAATCAAGTGTTTTCGACTCAACACTGACTTGCATTGAATCCTTGTATAACAAATGGAGGCCAGTGAAAGGTGCAGGTCCCTCTTTTGATGGAATCCACCCTCGATACCATCCAGGCCCAAATCCTTTGATCAACCCGCCCAAATCAGTTGGGGTGAACTCAAGTTTCTTGGTGTAAAGCAAGTGTTTCGACTGCTGACGCTCATTAGCAGCCTGTCGCAACACCTGAATCTGTACCGGTCGCTGTTCCGTCTCTGTAATGGTCACACGCTGTATGTTGACTTGTTGCATTTGGCTGGGCTTCATCATCTCAACCTCGCCGGCAAAATCGACCTGCAGACGATCACCGGTCAAATGCAAGTCCATCGCGTCACCCCGTGACAACACAGAAGCGGTCAGGTCGATTCCATCCGACAGCACTACTGTATTCCCATCAAACAACAATTCACCCAGCCAGCGACAATGTGGTGTGCTCACCCATCGCAGCGAATTTGGGTCCGCGGATTCCGCTGGGCCCTGCATCATCTCAGATGGCAACTGAAATTCACCAGCCGCATTCATCCAGAGTATATTTTGACTCGGCCTTAGCTGGATCATTGGCCCCACAAAAAATCCATCACCCACATCAAGGCGAGCAGGCTTGCTGTCAGTGCCTTGCAACTGCACTACATCACTACCGAGCTTACCTTCATACTGCAGATCTTTTCCCGTCAGTTTTGCCGGCAGTGCAACACCTTCATGCTCATGCATGTACTCAATCGAAACATCGCCCTCGACGCTCACTTTCTGCGGTGCCCAGCGATCATCGTTCGAGACGGCAAACTTGGCACTGATTCGTCGACCTCGAACCGTCTGCCGCTGATGGGATTTTTTCACAACCGGTTCAACTGCCGCTGGTGAAACAACAGATTGCATTCGCGGGGCAGGGTCCGCCTGTTTCCGCTTTGTATTCGTTACGAATTGTTTTTGATCAAAGAACAGTAACAACTCATCTGTCACAGCATCCAAACTGTCCGTGGAGATGCGGACTTGGTCCTGCAAGCTAATCCACTCTGGCAAACAACTGGTTTTCTGTTTCGCGGTTTGCCCTGCAAGTATTGTCTGGCGTGTGTCGCTGCTAAAAAGCTTGACAGCTCCAGCAAGTGTTCGAGCACCAAACTGGCCTGATGTCTTGCGATCCTGAGCCGACGCGCTGCTCAGTCCAAATCTACCCTTTACGTCACCACCAATCACAAAATCAAATCGCCTTGGAGCCCCTTCCTGCCCTGCTTGCTGTTGTGGGTTTTGTCGCAGTGCATTTCCAACAGCAGCGGATTCACTGAGCTTGAACGATTTCGCCCAACTCATATCCCCAACAGTCCCGGAATCATCTTTAAAAAACGCACGTCCAAACCCATCCACCAATAGCTGCAACAACCTGGGCTGCTGTCCCATCTGTAGCGTGCATTTGAGTTGTTTAAAGGTTCCACCCCAATCAGCGGAATTCACCTTCACTCCGCCTACCCCGCTTGCCAAGACCGCAAGACGCCCGCCACTTCCAGAGCTGACTTCAATCTCCCCAGCTGAAAACTCGGCTCCAATGTCGCTCGATTTCAGCACCACAGGCTGACCTGTCGCGATAATTTTTTCGAATTGATCAGTGATTGATGTCTCTGCCGATACATCAGTTCCCGCCATCGTCTTCACTTCCGGATCAGCAAGAACGCACTGCAGAGTGTCGCAGCTAAAAGTACTGAGTTGCGAGCCATCTCGATACGCTAGCGACACTGCGTCCCGCATCTCGAGGGTCCTGTCGTCGAATCTGTACTCGACCCTGCCATTACAAGCAAAATCCATTGTCTTTTGCTCATCAACGGAATAACGAAGGCCATACAGATAGATCAACTCGACACGCTCAGGTTCCGGCACTCCATCACCGGCATTAGTCAAATGAAGCGTCAGGTCACGGCCCCGCATTGCGAGACCATCTGACCTAAGATCGAACTCGTCTGTTGTCCAAATTTTCTTATTGTCGATACCGATATTGGATGTATTGACGAGCAGATCGCTCTGCTCATCGCCAGCGCCAAGTCGTTTGACCACCACCGGCCCAATGACCCTCCCACGCTCGATCGAGGGTGCAGGTCCACTGCCGATCACAAGCGAGCGACTGAATTGAATCTCGGCTCCTTGAAGAGCATCGATGATGATCGGTGTTGATGAACCATCTGACTTGAGTCCACCGCCTACAACGATCGACAGGGGCGAGAGTTTGACCTTGTTATTCTTCAAATCAACAAAGTCTTCGAACAGCAGCATTCCGTCAATGGTCTTCAGGATTTTACATCCACCGCGCTGCCAACAGTCTTCATCAGGAAACAGGTCTTTGATACTATCAGCAAATCGATCCAGCGGCGGCATCGTTGCCAGCGGCATGGACTTGACCCTTGGTGGACGCAAATAGGGCGTCAAAAACGTCTGGTAAGCCACCGCCATCGCTAGCACAACGATGAGAGCCAGCAGGTACTGTCGAATATTCACAAACATGATGCGATTTGAGGCATTGGACCGCCAAAGGCCGAACCCGTTGATTCAACCTGCTTCGGATCTGAGATCAGCAGCAAGGAGAAGAACAGACGCACTACCTCAAGTGTTCCTCCCAACGATGCTTCGATCGTAGCAAGCGTTCCACCAGCTCTCGCAACGCACCCTCACCACCCTTTGAACGCATGATCCAACCGGCAGCTTCCTGGGCATCAAACGCTGCATCGGCCGGAGCCACGGCCAACCCAACACGCCGCATCACAGGGATGTCAGGCAAATCATCCCCGATATAGCAAACCTGCTCAGGCTTGACCCCGAGGACGGACATCATGGACTCGGCAGCCGGCAACTTGTCTTCATACCCCTGTTGCACATGCTTGATCCCTAATTCGGCTGCACGGTGGGTGACAATATCGCTGGAGCGGGCAGTCAAAATACCGAAACCAAAACCACTCTTCATCCAAGCCTTGATCGCCACACCATCTCGCACATGAAACCGCTTCGTTTCGACGCACTGATTGTCATAGACGATTCGCCCATCCGTCATCACTCCGTCTACATCAGATAAGATGCAAGTGATTGGTTCAGCAATTTCGGCATCAGGTTTCAACAAGGCTGGCATGAAGTATCAGAATCGTAGGTTAGGTCGATGGGAAGCAAAAACTCGGGAGAAGGAATGCATGACTCATGAAGATGACTTTGGTACCGCTGCGAAAGGTACCGCTGCGAAAGGTACCGTGGCAGGCCTCTGGCTAGATTCAGTCAAGGAGACGAGGTCGGTAATATCGAGAAGCCCTACTGGCTTTAAATCAGCGTCAACCACAGGCAATTCGCTAATTCGCCGCTGGGACATCAAAGCCATCGCATCCTGCAACAACGAGCCACTGGCTGCTGTTTCCGGCGACGCAGTCATTCGTGATTCGATAGAGGCGTCCAATGCGTTTTCTGCACGAGCCTCTAATAATCGGGCAAGATCACTGTCAGTAAACAGTCCGGCCAGCTTTCCATACTCGTCGACCAGCATCACCGCACCGGTCCGACGCCCGGACTGCGAAGCCGCAATCATCGCTGAACGAATCGAAACATCACTCGAGGCAACGCGACACACCGATAGTGGACGCATCACATGATCAACTTCGGTCAATTTTCTTCCCAGAGCACCACCCGGGTGAAACCGAGCAAAATCCTGTGCGGTGAACGATCGTAATTGACTTGCCAACATCGCAATCCCATCCCCCACCGCCATCATCACAGCAGTGCTCGCAGTCGGCGCCAGCCCATTTGGACATGCCTCTTCATGCTTTCCGATCGCCACCGAACAATCGGCTGCAACTGCCAATGGATTGTCGTGGTCAGCAGTGATGGAAATCAGACCGGACGAGTTAGCTCGCAAGTGAGGCGCGATCCGAACCACCTCTTCACTACGACCTGAATTGCTGATCGCCCAAACCACATCACACTTTCGCACGCGTCCCAAATCGCCATGGACTGCTTCGGAAGGATGTAAGAAATGTGCTGGCGACCCTGTGCTGGCGAGTGTTGCGACCAACTTCTGCCCAACCAAACCAGCCTTGCCCACACCAGTCACGAGGACACAACCATCACAAGATGCAGTCATCTCCCTGTCTCTTATACACATCTGACGCTGCCGACGACTCCTTACGTGTAGA
>CAJXTM010000488.1 GCA_913061385.1 uncultured Rhodopirellula sp.
AGCGTCAGATGTGTATAAGAGACAGCACATCCCGCTTAATGAAATCGCCCGGATACCGACCGTGGATCTGATCGATTTTGATTACCCGCGACCCGGGTTTGGAGCACCTAGCTATTGGCATACAGAGCAGGACGTTCCTGCTAATTGCAGCGGCGATTCACTTGCTGCAGTTGTGTGGGTTGTGCATCAGTGGTTGCAAAGACAGTAGTGTTGAGTCGGTTAGGGAGTGAAAATGTTTGCAGGTAGTTTGGTATTGGGAATCACACTTGTTGCATTTGCGGGTTGGCTTCACCAACAAGATACAGAAGGTTGGCCAAGCGAGAATTTCGTGACGGAGTTAGACAAGAAATATCACAAACGTCGGACTCGTTCACGCCGACGTATTCACATCATATTGGCAGGGTGTGGTGCCGCTGCGATCATTGCTGCGTTTTTCGGTCTTGGGGCAGTCTGGGTCGCAATGTGGAGTATCGTGATGGTGTCGTTGGTGGTGGTCGTGGCCTTGGCTGGGGTGGATGCCTTGCAGACACAACGCTATTTGAAATCAAAAATCCCCGAAATACGTAAGCAGCTGCTCAATGACGACGAGTGATTCGACCTCAAAATACCGCTGATTTTTAGAATGTTTCCTGTGGCTGCTCGAATCTGGCTGCACGAAGTTGCGGCATCCGTTATTTTTTCCGTTCCCCCAAAGGGCGGATTGCATCCGCCGTTTTCCCACCTGTCGTACTTGGAGAGTGTTGATGCACAAATTGCTTGTTTTGAATTTAGTTGTTTTGTTCCTTCATGCTGGCGTTGTGCAAGCGGAAGACTGGTTGCAGTGGAGAGGACCGGGACGCGCGAATCTGTCCAGCGAAACAGGTCTCTACACGCAGTGGGGTGAAGACGGACCACCGCTCGCATGGATGGCAGAGGGACTTGGGGCAGGCTACGCCAGTGTTACCGTTCATGGAAATCGTGTTTACACGACGGGTAACTTTGCTGACAGCCAGTCTGCTCTCGCGATCGATGCCAAAAATGGAAACATTGTTTGGAAAACAGCGATCACTGATGGGGCGCCAAAACACGGCTATGAGGGCAGTCGTACCACTCCGTCGATTGATGGTGATCGGCTTTACATGGTTTCGAGTGATGGAAAAATTGTCTGCTTGAATCGAGAGAATGGAGCCTTATTGTGGTCCAGAGATTTCTCGGATTGGGGCGGGAAAATGATGAGTGGCTGGGGTTACAGTGAGTCACCGCTGGTCGATGGCAATTGGGTTCTTTGTACTCCAGGTGGGAACGATGGGATGGTCGTTGCCCTCGACAAAATGTCCGGCAAGCAGGCGTGGGCAGCCAAGTTGCCAGAGTACGGGGACGAAGAGGGGGTCAATGGTAAGGGACTCCGCGACGGCGCGGGATATTCATCAGTCGTCGTTAGTAATGCTGCTGGAGTAAAACAATACATCCAACTTGTCGGGCGTGGCTTGATCGGGCTTCGGGCCAGCGATGGAAAGCTACTGTGGCGATATGAACGGGTATCCAACGGTACTGCTAATATCCCTACTGCGTTGGTTGATGGCGATTATGTGTTCACCAGCACCGGCTATGGGACAGGGTCTGCTTATTTGAAGTTGGTTGCTAAGGGAGATGGGGTTGCCGCCGAAGAAGTGTATTGGCTCGATTCAAAGCAATTTCAGAACAAGCACGGCGGAATGACGCTGGTTGATGGGCACATCTATGCCGGCCATGGAAACGGAACTGGTTTGCCAATTTGCGTGAACATGAAAACTGGGGAAATTGCATGGGGCCCCGAGCGTGCGGCCGGTAAAGGAGAGACCAGCCTGATTTATGCTGATGGTAATATCATCATGCGGCGACAGGATGGTGTTGTGATCTTGTTGGAAGCGACACCTGACGAGTATCGCGAAATCGGTACTTTCAACCCGGTATATCAAGAAGGGAAAACTTGGGCTCACCCAACCATTGCAAATGGGAACCTGTTCTTGCGTGAGCAGGGGAAATTGATGTGCTACAAACTCAAAGACTGATGACTTTGGAACGCACTCGCCGCATGCTGGGGCCCGGTGAGCCTCCAGGGTTTGAGCCTCCAGCGTTTGAGTGCCTACCGGCATGAGAGCACTTGCCGCAAGCGGTGGTGTAGCGGGGTTCGCCAGCAGCGAAGAGTCGCCAATTTTAGCTCTGACTTTGGTCGACCTGTCATGGTTCTTACCCGGGGCGAATCAGGGTTCGTACCCGGGGCGAGTTCAGCGTCCGGCCCTCGGTGTTGGCGTGTCATGAACAGTGTGCGGGCTGCGTTGTCCGCATAGTCGCTGTGGCGGCTCGGCTTGCCGCCTTGCGATTCGCCGTGCCTAGGTCATTCCTTGTCGCTTCGGCGAAACACCGCGACAATGTCGTCCACTGGGATCACGAAGAGTTGGTTGTCGTGTTCGAGGTCCACGGGGATCGCATTTTTGGGATGAAAAAGGATTTTGTCGTACTGTCTTAACGGCAGCTCTTCGTCGTTTTCAACAACGGCGCTAATGGTGACAATCCGGCCCGTGATTGTCGGGATTTCAGCCGCATCAGGAAGAGCGATGCCGCCACGTGTCTCGCGTTTCGGTTCGTCTTTCCGCACGAGCACGCGATCCCCTATCGGTTCTACATGTTCGAAGGTCGCCGCTTTCTTCTTTCCCATTTTGGTCCCGGTTCGGTGTACTTTTGAGGTGAACTGCGTGTGGGTTTGCTTGCAGTTTGACTTCTGCGGCCACCTTCGTCGAGGGCGGAGGCTGTGAAGATATGCGAGCTGGGCCGGTAATTCAGCAAAATACTCGTCGAGTGCCGAGAGTTTGAGGCCACTGCGTCCGGATGCTGTCTGTGCTTTCAAAAACCGGCTGCCCGAGAGCAGCGTTTCCCGAGAGCAGCGTTTCCCGAGAGCAACGCTTCACGAGAGCAGCCGAGGGGCCCCTTACCACTATCATCGCTGGTCAGATGTTGAAGATCTGAAGCCGATGAGCGTGCCTTCGATGGTTAGCTGGGGACAAAGTCTTTGGCATGTGCCTCTCGTTGTGCTAGCTCGAAATCGTGTTGTGTCATGATCCGGGCGAGTTCTTCGAGTCCGGTCGTCGCGGTCCAACCGAGTTTCTCTTTTGCTTTGGATGCATCGCCGAGCAAAAGATTGACCTCAGCAGGTCTGAAGTAGCGAGGGTCAATCTCAACGTGATCTTCATAATTCAGGTTGAGCTGCTCAAAAACCAGTCGGCAGAAGTCGCGAACAGATTCGGTTCGTCCTGTGGCCAACACAAAATCGTCGGCTTCTTCGTGTTGAAGAATCCGCCACATTCCTTCGACATAATCTTTTGCGTATCCCCAGTCGCGTTTCGCATCGAGATTTCCGAGGTACAGCTTGCTCTGAAGACCGGCCTTGATTCGCCCCGCTGCTCGAGTGATTTTTCGAGTAACAAACGTCTCGCCACGACGTTCTGATTCATGGTTGAATAGAATTCCGTTGCTTGCGTACATGTCGTAGCCGCGACGGTAGTTCACTGTTTGATGAAAAGCGTAGACCTTGGCGCAAGCATAGGGTGATTGCGGATTGAACGGCGTGGTTTCCTTTTGCGGTGTTTCCAGCACGTCACCGAACATTTCGCTGCTACTGGCTTGGTACACTCGTACCCGCTTTCGTCGGTTTAGCAGACGTGCAGCTTCGAGGACGTTGAGTGCCCCACCACCAACTGTCTCAAGGGTGTAAACCGGTTGATCATAGGACACGCGCACGTGACTCTGGGCACCTAAATTGTAGATCTCGTCGGGCTCAATATCGAGCACCAGGTTCGTGAGTGCTTGACCGTCGGTCAGATCACCGTAATGTAAGCGGAGTTGGCCGTCCTCGTGCACATCGCTATAGATATGCTCGATACGCTCTGTGGAGAATGTGCTGCTTCGGCGAACCAGTCCATGAACGTTATATTTCTTTTCCAGGAGCAATTCTGCAAGGTAACTGCCGTCTTGACCTGTGATGCCGGTTATGAATGCTGTCTTGGTCATTGTGCTGCCGTTGAAAAACTTGTGTGCGACGTGTCGAGGAACGATTGAGGGTGGATAGGTTTAGTTTTCGTGTGTTCAAGCGGAACGCAACTTGCCTGCATCAACTTCCCGAAGGAAAGCCGCATAGGTGGCTTTTAGTCCCTGTTCAAGGTCTATCCGATGCTGCCAGCCACACTTATGTAGCAGTGTGATGTCGGTGCATTTGACCGGAGTACCGTCGGGGCGGGATGGATCGGTTTTAATCTCCCCGGTGTAACCGACGGTTTTAGCAACATGGTGAGCAAGTTCCAGAATGGTAAGGTCCACGCCGGTACCGACATTCACCCAGTCGGGAGGTGATTCCATTGCGAGTAGATGCACGATCGCATCGGCAAGGTCGTCGACATGTAGGAATTCACGTCTCGCTTGCCCGGTGCCCCAAAGTTGGACAGAAGGCTGTTCGGTTTGTTTTGCATGGTGGAAACGCCTGTCTCTTATACACATCTGACGCTGCCGACGATCCTTACGTGTAGATCTCG
>CAJXTM010000489.1 GCA_913061385.1 uncultured Rhodopirellula sp.
TCTACACGTAAGGAGTCGTCGGCAGCGTCAGATGTGTATAAGAGACAGAGACAGAGTCAACTGATTTTTTCGAAAAACGATCTTTACCCATCGCAACAAACCTTGCTAACGGTATCCAAGGTGGAGGCACTGCGTTACTGCTGGTGGTGTCACTGAACAAACCAAACGATCTCCGACTCGAGGAATCATGCCATGGTGTTGTTGTACAAATTCGCGGCAGTATTACTACTCTGGCCGGGTACTGGGTCTGGGCCTAGTACAGGACCTGACTCCAGCATCACCCGGACCCAAGTAGATCTTATCGAACTGAACCACTTCATGGACGAAGAAGGGCGTGAAGTATTTCAGCAGGTGATTTTCTATGACTGGTGCAAAGTGAACAAACGGTTCCACGTGCGTGCGTGGCGTCTAATCAAAAAAGAGAACCAGCTTCCAATTCAGCAGTGGAATCCCAAGTGCTTTCAGTGTACGTGGCATGACGGCCATCTGCTACGACAAGTCCGAGCCACCAAACTGCGAAAGACATGGACTCAGCAGGATCCTGAACGAGTCAATCGGAAGTTTTTGGCTGAGGACCAACGAATTCCCTTATTCAGGGCACGCGTGGCAAAACGACCGGACGCCGCTTCGACAACTCAGACACCAGCGACTCGGTGAAATACTTGCAGTCAAACATTGGATGACCGCGATTGACGACGACAGTTGCAGCACACGACCGATTTCTTCACCTAATCAGAAAAACACCAGCGAGATTGCTAAGGCTTGGAACACTACGTTCAATTGCACATGCATCTGATCTTGATACAGATACAGATACAGCATGGCAAACGCATGCACGTCAGTTCTGCTCGACTGACCCCAAAGCGTGATCAGTGAAATCTCTCGCGTGGTCAAGCAACTGATCGTAGGACAACGTCTCAACGTCTTCACCGATTAGCTCGACCTCGAACGGCCCTTGATACCGATAGTCTCGTAGAGTCCCAAGGATGGTCTGCAGCGGAACGCACCCGTCTCCTAGAAGACAGCGATTCATCTCACCCAAAGGCGAGTGCCGAGCATCACCCAGTTGAACAAGATGAAGATAGGGAATCACATCCGGCAACCAACGCACTACTTCTTCATCCATCCCAACATGATAGGTGTCAAGCACAAGTCCCAACTGTGGGCTATTCACTGCTTCGATGATATCAAGCGTCGACTGCAGGTCATTGACGAACGACCATTCATTTCCACAACCGGGATGAATGGGTTCAATCGAAAGTCGCACACCAAAATCCTCAGCGACCTCCGCAATTTCTTTCAACGCATCGCAAAGTGTTCGTTTTGCATGATTCCGGATGTGATTATTCCGTCCACCGGCAAGTACAATCAAAGTCCCTGCCCGCAAGGTTGCCGCATCATGAACAGCACTGACCGCATCAAGCACAGCTTCCTCAAACGCACGACCATCACTTCCTGTGAATCCTCCGGCCCAGGAAAGTGACGTCACTTCCAACGCAGATTCAGCCAACAGATCGACCGCACGCTCGACACCGAAGTCTTCTAATTTTGGTCGATAGATCCCAATCCCTTCGAAGTCCCTAACAGCGTAGGCACGGACGTCATCATCAAACGCCCAGCGAAGTGTCGAGAGCTGACTGATTGCAAGCGTATTCATCCGTGTCTACTGGCTTGTTCAGGAAAAGGGCAGAAGAGAGACGCGGCAGTATGTTTTGTAACGCGTCTTTTGTAAAGATTCCGCAGCAGGATATCGACTGAAATCTTACAAACCAAGATCATTTCATGTGAGGCAATCTGCGTCCTTGACTGCTTGCCTTGTTCAGCTGTTCGTTCAATTCGTCAAGGGATAACGGCACAATCGAGATTGTCATCAGGGATTGCGGGTCAATTTCACTACTGGCCCGACGCTTTGCTAGCTGTTCAACTTCTTCCTCAAGAGCATCCAACCAAGCAGGCAGATCGAGTCCCACGCCAGTCGGATGACGAGTCAATAACTCGGCTTCCTGCGTCAACAGCTCAAAAGAATTGCTATCACGATTAGCTTCGGCATCCCGCATCGCGGGTCCAACCAACGCACGCATCCTGTCGATGGTCATTGGCTGCACAAAACGCTCCAAAATACGATCGGCAACCGTTGGCATCCGCATTGCGTACTCGGCCTGCAATTGCCGAAGTTTCTTGACGTAGATATCAGCTTCCGTACCGATTCGTTCGCTCAAACTACGCCGCCACATCATGGCAGCTTTTTCCAACCCGCTTCTCACCAGTACTTCGTGGGCCCACATCACCGGTCTCAGATTCCATGCAATGCGTTCGTACTTCACACGGAGACGTAAAAAATCGAGAAACATGTAAACAAGTTCGCCGCGATCACTCTGCGTCGTAGTGCTGTTGTAATCGAGATACTCAGTGTGATGATCAATCAAGGATTCATAAACAAGAGTCATCCAACGATCTGCTTCGGCAACCTCCAGAAAGCCATTTTCCAAATCTTCGACCAGCCGCGTATCTGCAAGATGATCTTCACCTTCTTCCATCGCTCGAGTAAGCCACTGCGAAACACCTTGATGCAGAATCGCGCGAACATTCCCCAGTTGCAGAAACATTTGCGTAAACACCGGATCGCCATAATCTTTCACAAAGGAAACCAACAGCTTCCATTTACGTGGATCAATGACCGATTCGAGGGGAGACAAGCGAAGTGTCTGACTATGGGCCAACCAACTACCCAACATCGTCTCGGCTAATCGTTCCAGCAACGGCACCAATGCCTCTGCGTATTCCTTGCCATCAACGAGTGCAGAATCATTGTGATCAATGTCACTGGGGTCGGTCTGATCAACATCCGCCTGATCAACATCCGCCTGATCAACATCTGCCTGATCAACATCTGCACCATCGAAGCCGACCTGATCACTTGCTGTGGATTCAGCAACGAATTGGCCCTGTCTTGTGGACTCGACCAAAGAAGCCACGAGCGACCGGAAACCCGCCCGAAACAGACCGTCAAACTCGGTCACTGCTCCCGCACCGATGGGATTACTGGTTTCCATCTCACGGGCGGTTTCAATCAGCCTGCACGTTTCGACCAATAGACCGCGTCGCGGCAACCAATGCATCAGGTGACGCAACACCCGTTGCCTTAGTCTTGCCACATAAATTTTGACGGGGTCACCACCCCGCGACAATGGAATGTACAGCAGATTCTTATCGCGTAGGGCATCGAGAAAAGGCGGAAACAACTCTCGAACCTGCTTCTGATCGCTGGCGATCAGCGCACCAAACATGCGAACGGCCTGCGCATCGTCTTCCACCATCTCTTCTTCGGCGATCGGATTCGATTTCCCACCGGACAAAGCAAGCAGAGCACCACTTATCAAGCGACGCGAATCTGACATTTCAACCGCCGTCCCGATAATTCGTTCCATCAACGAATCTCTCAGAACTCTACGCCGATCGTAACTACGCATTGAGTCTTTATCAGCACCAGCCGGGGCGATCGGAAACTCGCGTACCGAGTCAAGCAGTTCCAACAAGCCAATACGATTCTCTCTTGCACGCTTGGCCCAGGATTGCAGCGAATCGACACGATCCATCAGGTCTGCATCATCTTGATCAGCGACTGCAATGTCGGCTGCGACAGCCCACATACGAGCCAGCGACTGCATGAAATTAAGATGTTCAATCAGGCGTTTGGATTCAGCCTCGAGTGCATCATGCCCTGTCTCTTCGGCAAATCCAAAGACAGACCCATCGTTCCCATCATCAGTTGTATCGCGATACGTAACGCCTTCGTAAGCCGCATCATATAAGCCTTCGCCGTCCTCATCATCCTGAGAATCAACTGCAGTGAGTTCACGATCCCAGTCACGTGGTTTTTTTTCTTTTTTCCCAAGCACAAAGCTCGGAGCAGACCAAAACTCCTCAGCGTTGGCTTCAAAATAATCGAACATTTTCCGGACCAATGGCCAAACTTCGGCGGTGTCCCAATCAGTAACCTGTTCGAGAGAAGGCTCGCCGTATTCGGCAAGATCGCCGATGGCAGATCTGCGTAGATGCAACAACCAACGCTCGGAGAGCCTAGGCAGAGAATTGCCTCCTAACCTCAGACCAATTCGTTCGGCATTACTGAGCCAATGCACCAACAGCGCCATCGCGGGCACAAAGTCCTGACGCTCCAGCAGCGCGGAGATAACAAGCGCGTAAGCCCTCGGCGAATCGAACAAATCTGCATGGGGGGCCCAAAAAGCGACATTACCTGCTTCGGCACCACCCTCATGCCAAAGCCTAAGCGCTCGAGCAACCAGCTTCGCGGACTCATAAGACTCCAACGGGTCTGCCGCCTCGATGGACTCGACGGTATGGGCTGCATAGATGCGCCACCACTCTGCCATCTCTCGATAGCGATTTTCCATCTCGTCGTAGGCAGCTTGATCATTTCGTGCAGCAGCTTCGCTCCAGACCTTGGCGGTGTAACCAAACATCTGCTCGACGAGATAAAGCATGTCGTCAACACGCGAGTCATGGACACCACTTTCGGGT
>CAJXTM010000490.1 GCA_913061385.1 uncultured Rhodopirellula sp.
AGGAGTCGTCGGCAGCGTCAGATGTGTATAAGAGACAGTAGTAGTACAGAATGATGATCAATCGCTCATTTCGATTGAGGCCCTTGGTGACAAGCCTCATCAAATCATTTTTCTGTACGCGGCGAGTGGGATCTTCGCCCTTCTTGTCTTCCAGAATATCGATCTCACGCACATCTTTGTAGCTATCGGTTTCGTACCACTTTTTATTCAGTGATACGACGCCAACCGCATTTGCATCAGACTGCATTTTCTCGACTTCTTTGACCGGCATTTCCATCTGCTCGGAAATTTCCAAGACAGTGGGGGCTCGTCCAAGTCGCGTCTCGAGAGTTTTCTTGGCAACAGCAAGTTTGCTGGCCTTGCTTCGCACGAGGCGTGGCACCCAGTCCATGGTACGAAGTTCATCGAGCATTGCACCTCGAATACGAGGCACGCAGTAAGTCTCGAACTTGACGCCGCGTTCCATGTCGAACGCATCAATAGCATCCATCAGTCCAAAGATTCCGGCGCTGATCAAATCATCTAGCTCAACGCCATCGGGAAGACGCTGCCAGATTCGCTCTCCGTTGTAGCGAACCAGCGGCATGTATCGCTCAACCAGGCGGTTCCGTAGCGATTCATATTCTAGTGAGTCCTTGTTGAGCTTCTTGAACGTCGTCCAGACTTGCAGGATCTCGTCGTCGGCTGTGGCTGTCGCTGCCATCCAATCCTCCGTGATGGTTATTAATAACGCGGCATCTTGCCGCGAAGCATAATCGAGTCCGAGACCCGATTATCCGGTCATGTGTGCATTGCAGTTTTCACAGCATCCTTGCTGTTAAAACTCCGCCGCGTTCTGCTCTAAACGTTACCTTCGGGACATTTCTGCCCGTTAGTCACGCGTCGAACCTTCTTCAGTGTCGCCCAGTCCCTCTCGGTACCATTCGACACGTTTACGAAATGCTCGCTCTACTGCATCGCGGACAAGTGTGTCTGCGATCCACCCTGCCACGCCACCAATGACAGTGAAGACTGCCATAGCGGTGATTGCTTCCAACGCAACACTGCCTGTAGGCTCACCAAAGATTGCGCCGCGTAATGCGACCAATCCCATTGCAAGTGCACCAAGTGAGGCTGCGAAGCTACGGAACAATGTCGGTGAGGTGGTATGAGTTTCAAACGAGTATGTTTCCTAAGTTAAGCAACCGGTTGCTGAAAGAATACGCTCAAGTCGTTTTCGTTCAGCGCGAGTTGCTTCCTTTCTGTCTTCGGCGAACTGCTGCACAGTGCATTAGTTCTTTTTTTGTTTTATGCTGCGTTTAATGGTGAAACTGACACTTTTGTCGTCAAAAGACGAGACATCAACATTTCGGCCTCGGCAGGGGCAATATCATCCGGTACCTGCTGACCGTTTGTGATGTAGCTCAACGGTATTCCGCTGAATTGCTCGCTGCTGGCAAGCGCTGAAAGAACTCCAACCGTATTGGGAGCCTCATCCAACTTCGTGAGTATCGCTGCTGTAGGACGTACGGGAGCAAAACCCTTAAGTGCCAGACGAGTCGCCGCGGCGGAACTCGTTGCGTTGAGCACGAGATGAGTTTCATCCGGCTGTGCGCTTCTCAGGAGTTCTACCAGTTGGTCGATTCGGGCGTCACTTTTTGGGCTTCGCCCCGCCGTATCGATCAGCACGAGATCAACATCTCCCAAAAGATCCAATGCAGGCTGCATGTCGTCCGGCCTTTCGACGACCTGCATTGGTAAATCCATGATCTCAGCGTAAGCCTTTAATTGTTGCACCGCTGCAATACGAAAAGTGTCAATTGTGAGCAGGCCAACACGGCGTCTGGCTTCAATCCGAAATCCGGCTGCAAGTTTTGCGACCGTGGTTGTTTTGCCTACACCTGTGGGTCCCACAAGCGCGACCACACGCCGTTCACCGGGGTGTGTCAAAATGGGGCTTCCTATTCGCAACTCCCGGAGCACGGTACGTTGCAGATGCTCTAACCAGGGTGTTCCCGCAGACATTGGTCCGCTCACTGCTTCACCCATGCTAGATGCAAAACTGACCGTTGTGTTGAGCCATCGATCTACTGTGTCTGAATCAACGCCAGCCGCCAATAACTCCATTTGATAGGCCTGCAATTGTAATGGCAAGGCAGGATCTGTCAGCGAGGCAACGTCCTTGAGCACGAACCGAGGCTCTACATCTGGTGCAACCCGCGTGTCAACGCACCGGCTGGCCGGTGCTATTGAGACGACACTATCGTCATCTCGCAATCCGGCAGTTACCTCAACGTAAGTTCGACCGAGCCATCCCATCCAGCCATCACGCACCTGTCGGGTATGCAAAACAGCAGCCTCAGAACCCATCTGCTGACGGATCTGCTCCAAGGCCTCCTGCAAGTTTGCGGCTCGAAAAGTGCGAATGTGCATCGAAGGTTCGTTCTCTCTCAGTTGGTTCGGGTCGTTGTCATCGGGTGGTGTAAAAGTCATTGATCGCTAATCACACCGTAGGATTCGATTTTCGTGTCCTGCGTAATCTCGTTGTAAGACAACACTTTTAAACGAGGCATTGAAGCATTGGTGATCTGTCGCAAACCCGGTCGGATCCTTGGACTCACCAATACGACAGGTGGATGACCTGCTGTAATAAGCTTCTTAACGCCTTCTTGAATTTTCTCGCAAGTGAGGTCTACGGCAGAAGGGCTCATTCGGACAAATAAACCTCGTTCCGTGTGCTCGATGCCGGCGGCAATGCGATCTTCCATTGCCGGATCGAGGGCGAGCACATGCAAACACCCATCACCGTCGCGGTATCGCGATGAAATCGTGCGGGCGAGCCGGTGGCGTACATACTCACACAACCAAACTGCGTCTTTGGTTCGACCAGCAAAGTCACCTAGAGTTTCCAGAATGATTCCCAACTGCCGAATCGGTATGTCTTCTTTGAGCAACAAATGCAGCACCTGCTGTACTTCGCTGACCTTCATCACGCCCGGGATCAGTTCATCAACGACCGTAGGTGAAGCTTCCTTCAGTTCATCGATGAGATGTTTCGTAGCATCTCTTGAAAGCAATTCATCTGCGTGCCGCTTTGAAATCTCTTGCAGGTGTGTGGCCATGACGGCCCCAGGCTCGACAGTCATGTAGCCATAGATTGCTGCTTGCTCACGTCTCATCGGATCGATCCAGACAGCTGGCTCCCCAAAGGTGGGGTCGCGAGTCACCTGTCCTTCGATGACCCCCGTGGTATGCCCGCTGTCGATTGCCAACAGCTGATTCGGTAACAAAGTAGCCTTTGCTACTTCGCTGCCTTCGATTCGAATTTCGTAGTCCAGTTCGCCAAGCGTCATCTCATCCCGGACTCTGACTTTGGGCAGAATGATTCCGAGATCTGCTGCAACAGCATTTCTGACACCCGTAATCCGCTGCATCAGATCACCCCCGCGGCTTGGATCTGCTAGACCCAACAGCCCCAATCCGATTGAAATTTCCATCGGATCGATCGTCAGGAAATCTTCGACGCGTTTTGGTGGGGGCGCCGCAGCCTCAGCCCTCTCAACCTCAGCCTGTTCTGCCTCAGCGTTTTCGCGACGTGCTGTCTGTCGATTCATCACCACTGCCAAACCAATGCACCCAAGTCCGAGTGTTGCCATTGGGATCGCAGGCAGGTTCGTCACAATCAACAGCGTTAGAAAACCACCGGCAACTGCCAATGCTTTGGGATTTCCAAGCAATTGTTGCAAAAACTGGACTGGCAAATTAGCTTTCTGAGCACTTCGGGTGACCAATAAACCCGCAGCAAGTGATATCAACAGAGCAGGCACTTGGCTCACCAAGCCATCACCAATCGTCAACTTGGTGAATAGTGATCCTGCCTCCGTGAACGTCATTCCGGCCTGCACCACGCCAATGTACAAACCACCAATCACATTCACGATTGTGATCACAATACCTGCGATGGCATCACCGCGAACAAACTTACTGGCACCATCCATCGCCCCATAGAAATCTGCCTGAGCATTGATTTCTTGTCGACGTCCTTGAGCCTCTTTCTCATCGATCAAGCCAGCGTTCATATCGGCATCGATCGCCATTTGCCGTCCGGGCATCCCATCCAACGCAAATCTCGCGGCTACCTCACTAATCCGAGTAGCACCTTTGGTAATCACGATGAATTGGATCAAAACAATGATCACAAAGATGATCAATCCAACTTCAATCCGGTCGCCAGCAACGAATTCGCCGAAGCTTTTGATCACACCGCCTGCGGCACCCATCCCAAGCGTATCAGCACCAGTTAAAATCAAGCGTGTTGTCGCCACATTCAACACCAGCCGCGCCAATGTTGTTGCTAGCAAAAGTGATGGAAAAATACTGAATTCCAAAGGAGTCGCAACATAAACGGTCGTCAGCAACACAATCACACCAACCGTGATGTTGGCGGCCAGCAGCATGTCCATCAACATGGGTGGCAATGGAACGAGGATGACCACCAAGCAACCTATGATGCCTGTCTCTTATACACATCTCCGAGCCCACGAGACCGAGGCTGATCTC
>CAJXTM010000491.1 GCA_913061385.1 uncultured Rhodopirellula sp.
TCTCGTGGGCTCGGAGATGTGTATAAGAGACAGTCCTTGAATGACTCCCTGCCGTCAAGGATCAAGCAATACCCGTAACATGTTGCCATCGAGCGCTACCTCAACCGGCAAACTTTGGCTGGAGTCGCTCAAACGCAGTGAGTGAATCAGCCACATCTGAAACTCCTGTGACTCAGCAAAGACAAATACCCCTTGCACAGAGGAGACAGCGTTGTGCGGATGGGTAGCCCGCAAACGAGTTGATTCACCGAAAAAAAATGGTGTCAGAATCTAAACTGAATGCCACACATGATGTCGGCGGGCTCCAGCAGCAGGCGTTCCCTGCCGCATCAACATCATGCGTGCGGCTAGGAAATTCATCCGATCGGCACGATATCGCAGCTTTTTACCGCGAATTGGGCCTTGAATGTGGTCCTCCCGCGGGTGGAATCTTGCCAATCACCCCGCTCATGGGTAGTCTGTTTAGCCGCTACATCCCCGCCAGGAACCGTTCTGTTGATGAATGACACCGATCCCTCCGCCCGCCAGGAACTGAGTTCCGATGATGTTCAAAGCATCCAACGTCTGCAGGAATGTCACGCCCGGCTGAAAACCGAATTAGGGCGTGTGATCGTCGGCCAAGCCGACGTAATCGATCAACTGGCAACGGTCCTGTTTTCGGGAGGGCATGCGCTTTTGATGGGTGTGCCCGGCCTAGCTAAGACGCTGTTGATCAGCAAACTAGCTGAAACGATGTCACTTGATTTCAACCGTATCCAGTTCACGCCTGACCTGATGCCGATGGACATCACCGGCACGGATATCCTTCAAGACACAGCAGAAGGTCGTCGGGAGTTCCAATTCATCCACGGTCCCGTGTTTGCCAACATCGTGTTAGCTGACGAAATCAATCGAGCTCCCCCCAAAACACAGGCCGCCATGCTGGAGGCAATGCAAGAACGTCGTGTGACAGTACTTGGAAAGCCTTACAAGCTGGAGGAGCCATTTTTCGTTCTCGCAACACAGAACCCTGTGGAACAAGAAGGCACTTACCCACTTCCGGAAGCGCAACTCGACCGTTTCATGTTCTTGATTGAGTTGACCTACCCAAGCGAGGTCGAGGAGATGGAGATCGCGAGAACCACCACTGGCACCTCATTGCCGACGTTAGAGCCGTTGATGAAAGCGGAGGAGATCACAGCATTTCAAGAACTCACACGGCGGATCCCGGTACCGGAGCACATTTACCAATATGCAGTTCGTTTGGTACGACAAACGCGTCCTCAGGAAGGATCCGCACCTGACTGGCTGAAACCCCTTGTATCGTGGGGTGCTGGGCCGCGGGCTGTCCAGTACCTGATTCTGGGCGGAAAAACCCGAGCCGCTTTAAGCGGACAGTACATGGTACGTCTGGAAGACATTCAAGCTGTAGCTGAACCCGTCCTGACCCATCGTATGATCACCACGTTCGCGGCACAGAGCGAAGGCATCGACGCGAGGAAAATCGTAAAACGTCTGGTGCAAGAGACCACATCTAGTGGACTGCCGCCAACAGGAACAGCATCAGCAAGAGGCTAATGGTGGACACTGGTTTCGAATTTCACAATCGTTGCCGACCCCTTCACTGCGTCCGTAAAATGCTCAGGATTCAATCTGCTTCCTGTCGACGCTTTGTCAGTCTTCGAATTGTCACGCTCGTGCTGTTGACGCTTGGTTTCCAAGTTATCGCCTTCACGCAACCACCTGCCGAGGCACTCTCAGATGCACCCGTGGGTGGTCCCGTTACGAACGGCGAATTCCAGCGCTTCGACACAGACCATAATGGTGCATTATCGCCAGATGAATTTGGCAAGTCATCCAACCCTCAACCAGCGGACTCGAAGAAATTCTCTGATTTTGATACATCAGGTGACGGCAACCTTAGTCCACAAGAGTTTGCGGCGGCACGTAGAGCGAGTGGAAAGGCTGCCAGTAGAGTTCCGCAAATGGATGATCCATTTCTGCGAATTCTGAAGCGTGCTGTCGAGGCGATGGACGAATCGTATGATGGATGGCAGTATCGCCCCGAAGACACCGTAGACAGCACGATGTTTACGATTAATTACAACGCCTCTATTTCAACCGATGGCCAACGCAGACTTGACCGAGGTTTGATTCTACACGCCGATAGTGATCGAAATCGCAAGATCACCAGAGATGAAGCGATTCGGTTTTTGGAAACCCAGCTCGGGATTCGTTGGATCACAGGCGACCTGCTACGGACAGAAGATGGTGGAGTAGTCGACTTTGCCAACTTTCTTCGATGTGATGTCAACAAGGATGATGTTCTGACAAAGGACGAGTTTGTCGACACGTGGTGGAACAGTGAAACAGACGAGCAGGACTTTGGATCATTCGATGTTGATAAAAATGGGGCCGTCAATCTTTCGGAGTTCGCAAAGCAAGCTGGACCCTACCTGCGAAAGCCCTCGCAGCTTTTTAAAAAAGCTGACACCAATGCTGATGAATTGCTGAGCCAGGCTGAACTTCGCGCCGCCATTCGCAGCCCTCGAAAGCATCTGGTCACATCCAACCTGAAAGCATTTGATGATGATGGCGATCAACAATTGTCACTCGCCGAATTCCGAGTCTCGATGCTGGGCAACTTCAATTACCCATGGGAGATGCGTCCCAAGGACGTCGACCGCGACGGCATGCTCTCGTATAAGGAATTCAAATTCCACACACGAGATCTCTTTCAACTGCAGCGGCGATACTATTTCCATCGACTTGACCGCGACGGCAACAATAAGTTGGACTCGTCAGAATTTGACTTCGAGCCGTACAAACTCCACTCCCTGTACCGAGTGTCTGTGAATGGGGAACACTCTGAGGAAATCTATCGAAACGAGGAATTTCCAGTGGTTAGCTCACCGTCCATTTCGCCAACCGGTGGTTGGGTCCTGTTTGATGCTTCACCACCTGACCGAAGCAATCTCCATCAAATCATGCTGATGAAGAGTAATGGAGATGATGTGCGTGACATCTGCAAAGGGCAGATGCCTTCTTGGTCAGGAACTGGATCACGTTTTGTCTGTTGCCGTTATGAACAGGGCGCGAGTATCTGGATCATGAATACCAACGGCACGGTTCACAAACGAATTGACGATGGCTGGGCAGCCCAATGGTCACCCAATGGCAAGACCATCGCCTATACAAACGACAACAGCATTCGACTTTACGATGTGGCATCAGGCAAAATCAGCACGGCACTTGCCAAGGCAGATCACCCCTATCAGTACATCTACTGGAACATGTCCTGGTCACCAGACAGCCGACAGTTGGCTTTCAAAGGAAAAACAGAAACACATCAGGAAATTGGATTTCTTTCGATCTCCGGACCCACGCAAATTCGAAAAAGATTCTCGACCAATGAATCCATGGGGGATGACCTCGCTTGGTCTCCCGACGGTAAGCGATTGCTTTTCAACATGTACTCCCCAACTCACCGACGCGATCTGATATTCCAGTTGGAAGCCGCCGGAAACTCTGGCCCCACACTTGTACCGGAGATCAGTACTGCAATGTCATGGACGAGCATCTGTTTTTCACCTGATGGAAAGTGGATGATTCTGGCATCGCCGAACTGACCAACACGAATCAAGGAAGCCTTCGACCTGGTGTAATATTTTGCTAGCGAGACGACCGGATTTTTGGGATCTTTCAACTCGGCTCACAGGCTGTCCCAAGCCCCGTTGATTAACGCCGCTAGACCGAATCCGAATCCGGCAAAAAAACGGTTTAGTAGACTACACGAGTGAATTGACAAGCAATCATTTGAATGATGTCCGCTACAAAAATCTCGGCATCCAGACTTCTCCTGCGACGCATTCGTTCGATCAGCCAACCGAGTTTTATCTGTATCCGCCCCGCGGCCAACTCGATGCCATGACGCCCAACGGTTTGCAGTCACGAGACGCCTTTGATTGTCCCCTAACAATACCGCGGGCGATTCAAATTCAGGGGCTCGGAGTTACATCGTCCTCCCCCGCCCAAAGCCTCCAACCAACGCTCCCAATGGCATAATCGGAATTGGTTTTAGCGTCAGAATTGATCCCAAACCAACACAACAACATGAAGCCCAATTCGAATTTCAGGATTCACATTAACTGATTGCAAGCGATAGGTAGTGCGTTACAATCGTCTAGTCGCTGCGTTTGGCACCAATGTCGGGTTGAATGGTGTTTTTTTTCGCGACGAACGTATCAAATCGCGGTCCTTGAAATCGGTTGCAGTGCCGAATTACGCAGATATCAAAATTGCACTGCACAGCCCCCAGTGGTCTATTTTCTTCAACGGTGGATTGTCAGCCGACGCCGCTGTTATACAGAAGGGCGACGACAGAACGTTGGCATCTGTGCGCTCTCCTGAATACGCAAACTCCAAATCACCGAGTATGTATCGTCTTATGCAGACAAATGCTCAACCCGAATAAGATTTCCCGCTTGAATCCAGCGTAGGACCTGTCTCTTATACACATCTCCGAGCCCACGAGACCGAGGCTGATCTC
>CAJXTM010000492.1 GCA_913061385.1 uncultured Rhodopirellula sp.
AGATCAGCCTCGGTCTCGTGGGCTCGGAGATGTGTATAAGAGACAGTTATAGAACGGTGTGTATTCGGTCGACTGCCCCAAATAGAGCATGAGCGCTAAACCGATTGCAGTCGTCGTTTCCTCACCGGGCGGCCCTTTGTAACCAAACCAAAAATCACGATCCTTGCAGGTGGAAAGCACAAACGTTTTTGCACTTAATAACGCATTCGTGTGAATGTCCACCCGATTTTTTTTCGCAGCGACCAGTGACAATACCTGCCATGCGCTGACAGTCATGTCACCCGGACTACCCGGCACATAACCCCATGAACCACTCCCGTGCTGAGCGTTACAAGTGAATGAAGCTCCACGCGAGACAAGACGATGAAGGTCGGCATCGACAGCCTGCTCACGCGAGGTCATCGCTAATGCTTCGCTCAATGCCATCACAGCAATCCCGTGGCCATACATGCTTCCCTGCTGCCAGTCGAGACCGGCTCCGGCTTCACCCGCAATATCTCGCAGGAAATAAATTCCCCGCCGAACGGTTTCTTGATAAGGCCCCTCGTGATGGTGTGTATGCCCGGCACCCAGAAATGCCAACAAAGCAAGCCCTGTCGCACCCGTTGAGGGTGTTGGGGACTCGGTACCCTGCTTTTTTGTGTGTCGACATTCTCCGTTACAGGGAGCAAGCTCCAAATTGAAAGACCAGCTGCCATTGTCACGCTGGTGGGCTGCCAACCATGCAAGGGCAGCCTCAACGGCCTGCTCACTTTCCCGAGTGGCTCCATACTTTGCACCGTATTCAAGACGCCCCTCTGGTGTTCGCCTAGAAAGCCCACCACCACTCGGTAAACGCACTAGCGATTCCGCGACTGGCTTTTCCCCAGCGGCAATCAATTGCTGCATATCGTGAGAGACTGACCCGGGCTTCTCTTCGTCCACTTCGGACGAAGTCATTGCAAAAACAACAGAAGTGTCGATAGACACGGTAACCGGTTGGTCAAAAGCAGCGTTGCTGTCAAATCGTTGGTCATCCTTCGGATCAATCGTTTGCAAAACCAAAACTGACTCTTTTTGCCCCTGCCGCGCAGTCAATTGATCAATCGCCCCACCAGCCTCAGGCAAGGTAAAGAAAGCCAACAGCAAAAGAGCCGTCGTGTGCAAAACGGTACTAATCAACGCAGCTGGTACACGCTCATCCTCGCTCAATCGCGGGCGGTCAGATGATACTTCGTCATGCCCTGCCCCCACCGCGACAATCGGCACTACGCGAACACGTGCCGAGCTTCTCGGCGGAGCGATCGAGCGTTCAGGTGCTGGATTGGGGAGGGTGATTCCAGTCATAGGAATTGTGCAATCTGAAGGTAGGACTTGTCTCCTAACTATACCTCAGGCCTTGTGTAGCGGCCGAAAAAGCACAATTTAAGCCCGTTGGACTCTGCAACAGGAAGCGTGAAAAAAGTCACGGGAAATTGCGATTCTGTGAGGAAGTCCTCTGCGCGGTTCGGCTCGGGCAACAAATTCTTATTTGGCCGACCGTCGACTTAGCAAACCGCTGCACGAACATTGACCTCGGGTCGACTTGGCAATTCAATACTGCCTACCGGACGCAAGCACGCTGACTTGGGTCCAACCGACTACCGAGGCTCCAGAAGACCACGCATGCAGCGCACACGCGGTCTGAGTCAGTCACTCGGAACCACTACGGTACACGTTCATCTCAGGCATGCGCGGCAACAGCCATATCGGCCACCTGATAAGCTCGTGACCGATAAAGGAAATCGATTAGGTTGCCTTCGTGAGGCTGCAACCAGTTGAGGCGATTCGTCGGAATTGGTCCAATATTTACACGATCGATATCGATGGACGATCCAGCAGCATGAATGAATTTTGGATCCTGTGTTAGAACCGTACCGACGAGCGTTGACCCAATCCGTTTCAGCATCTGGTCCTGCGGACACTCAACTACGCTCACGAACGGGAACATGTACTCCTTCGATGCGACTTGCCGATCAGGAGAGTCTGCGTGCACGACCATGGGTCGCAAGTAAGCACAGTGCTCTCGCTCAACCAATTTTTCGCCGAAGTCTGCAGTCATGTCCTGCACTCCAGCCTCGGCCAAGTCCTGCTGGACCATCGCGTGTGTTCCCGTCGCCATTGCAGACACGGTAAACGCCGCCAATTGTGCGTTCGGGTCGGTGGGCGGTAACACATCGACATGCCCAATTTTCTCTGCGATCGCTGCGGCGATTTCACGTGTATGTCGACTCGCCCAGATACCGCTGCAATTGATACAGCTGCGCCCTGAATTACTGAGCACACTCTCGACCATGAGATCTAAATAATTCTCCCAGTCATCAACCACATCGTCCCCAATCAACACCTTTGAGAAGCCTGGCCCGTGCGCTTGCACACGCGGATTACCTTCGTGCTGGGCAACAGTTTGTGCACTGCCGAAGATCATGCTGCGAGGCGTCTTGGTCATGATCGCACCACCCGCATCATGCCCACCGGGGTACAAGCCGAATGCCTCCGCAGGGATCCCCGCCTCGATGAAGGCTGAAACCATTCTGTAAGGAGTCCAGGGCTCTTGGGAACCGGGCTTTAATGCCAGCCCAACCTGCAGTGGAATTGCGGGCAACCAGAGCGTGTGCACGCCGGGCGAGTTATTGGGCAACACTGCACCAAGCACAGGTGTCTGCGACTGGTAACTGACTATCACGCCACGTCCTTCCTCGCCGTAACCTTTCGAAAAAACCGACAGGTCAAGGCCGCGGGTCAAGCAGTCGAGAATTTGATCGATATTGCTCAGCACAAAGCTGTTCTTGGCCATATTCGACCGGCACATGTGCTCAGGCAGACCAGTACTAGCTGATTGCTGATGCACAAACTGGTCGACAGACTGCTGCGAGTCGCCCACAGGAAGATCAGCAGACTCAAACAATACAGCGGCTTGCTTGCACCGTTCCACTAAATCGGCAGTCGAAAACTGAAGCAGAGCCTCTCGGGCCTTGTGAGCTTGACGCATATCGCGTCCCACGATCCCCCCACCGACGTTGCCCACGCGGGCGATCGGCTCACCGGTATCGAAGTGAACAACATCTGTAAAGTCGAGCGACTCGTAGGGTTTGCCCCAACGCAAAGGACTGAGCGTAATCATATCTGTAATAAATCTGATGGAACAGGAAGGAAAAAAGGCAACCAATCTCACGAATCGGCTAGCCACCGATTCGTGATTCAGCGGGATTGTTAATAGACCCCGACTGTCGTCGCGCCGGCGAGTTCATGGAACGGACGAACTCCACTCACACCATCCCAAGGGTAGGTCTCGAACGGAGCTTCTCGTTCTCCCTCGTCCCGCTCCATGAAGCCGGGAACGAAGAACTCGTCAGTTAACGTGTAAAGTTTGACGCGACCCGTCTCGCCATAGCCGACCTTTTGGTCGTAGTCATCGAAAGTGACCACTTCGGTGACGGCGCGTGGTTGTGGCGCGTAGTAGGAAATCTTGTAGTTATCAACAGCGGTAACAGGCTTGCTACAAGCGAGTCCCATGAGTGTGTTGCCATAGGTCGGAGTCATGTAGACACCGCCCTCGTCCGCAGGGCCACCTAGCAACTCCTCAACGCAAAACTTGGTCCACTGGGGTGTGAATTCGGTACCGCCGGAGAAGATGCCCGTGATTCCGCACTCTTGAAGACTGGTCCCACGTTCGTCGAGAGCTTCGCCGAGTGACTCGAGAAGTTTCGGGGTTGCAAACATGCATTTCACATCGTGGCCAGCGGTCAATACTGTGACGGCTTGGTCGATACAATGCTTTTTGTATTCTTCGAGATGATCCATCCACCCCTTTTTGATCAGTTTCACTACCCAACGCGGATCTAAGTCGATGCAGAAGCAAATACCGCCGCGGTATTGGGCGAGATGTTCGACAGCAAGCCTAAGACGACGCGGTCCGCTAGGCCCCAGCATCAGCCAGTTAGAACCTTTTGGAAAGTGTTGATCCGGGAGTGTGTCGCTGAACAATTCGTAGTCGGTCCAATGATCTTCAACGACCACACGACTCTTCGGAATTCCAGTCGTTCCACCCGTCTCGAAGACGTAGGTTGGCTTGTTTGCGTGTCCCTTCGGAACCCAACGCCGCACAGGCCCCCCTCGTAACCAGTCATCCTCGAAGTGGGGGAATTTCTTCAGGTCATCAAACGACTTGACGTCGGTGAGAGGATCAAAGTTGAGCTCAGCTTTCTTTTCCAGCCAGAACGGACTCCCAGTCTCTTCACTGAAATGCCAATGCACCGTTTTCAGGGTGTGTTCGTCGAGACGTGCCAACGCATCGGATGCTTGCTGGGCCACTTGCTCGCTTACGGTGTAATCCGCCGTACTCATTGAATCCTCGGCTTTCGGGGTGGTGACTGAAACGCCAGTTGTATAGCACGCTCAGGTCAGTTGGACGATATGTCCTTATTCGACGCTGCATTATGGAGGGTCGGAAACCTGTCTCTTATACACATCTCCGAGCCCAC
>CAJXTM010000493.1 GCA_913061385.1 uncultured Rhodopirellula sp.
CGAGATCAGCCTCGGTCTCGTGGGCTCGGAGATGTGTATAAGAGACAGACGTACAGCATGAATGGCTTCGTGGGATCGCGGCGATTGTTAAGATAGTCAATCGCTTTGTCCGTGTACAAGGTTGTCAGGCTTCCCATGTCGCGGGTTGAGCCTGCCTTCTCATTGTCTTTGTGAAATGCCACCCCACCCCCGTCATT
The DNA here is from genome assembly GCA_913061385.1 of uncultured Rhodopirellula sp. Taxonomy (GTDB): domain Bacteria; phylum Planctomycetota; class Planctomycetia; order Pirellulales; family Pirellulaceae; genus Rubripirellula. The sequence continues at coordinate 198 of CAJXTM010000493.1, forward strand.
CGCTCCAAGAGTGCCGAAGTAGTAATCAAATCCTTGGGCATTGGGCATGCGGTCAATGATCGGTTTGCGATTCGAGACATCCCACTTTCCAATGCATGCAGTTTGATAGCCAGCGGCACGTAATGTCTCGGCAAATGTGATTTCGCTGGCGGGCATGCCCCAGCCTTTGCTGCGGATTGGATGTCGGCCAGTGAGCAAAGCTGAGCGCGAGGGACCACAAACCGTCTGTGAATAAAATGACGTGAATCGAGTTCCCTCTACCGCAAGTTGATCCACTCGTGGTGTTTTGTGCTGGGTGCTTCCATAGCATCCCATGTCTCCATAGCCCTGATCGTCAGTGAAAATGATCAGAATGTTTGGCCGTTCCGCAGCAGTAGCCATCGCGGTGGTCAGTAGCAGCAGAATTCCGAAGATGATCGAACGATTCATCAGATGAAAGCGAAAAGAGATGTTCATGAGTGGCTGTGGTTTTACTTGTTGGTTCGGTTGGACATGACTGTATTTCGTCGCCCGTGTTTGGTCGTTCAGTGTTCGGTTTTCTGATCACGATCGTACTCGTGAACATGGGGGACAAAGTCGCTTCGTGCATTCAGGGTCTTCTCTTTAGTGGAAGGCCAGTTAGGGTTTGCAGTCGCTTTCCAGATCCGCACACGACTGATTTCATGCCATGTCGTACCCATCGTCAGAGAGACAAGGTTTTTGGGCATTCCAATCTGCTCAGCCTTGGCGTGGGCTACGTGATTTCCCATTCGGAACAGAGCCTCCTCACCCACGACTTCCAGCACGGCGGTGTACCATGGCCCGGTCTTGATCTGCAGTGGCTGTTGATCAAGCAACAGGTCTTCGATGATGGTTTTGTTTTTTTGCTTTCGGATATGTTGCAGTAAAAAACCTTGTTCAATGAAGTCGTTGTTGGGGTTTGCCCATGCCGAAACGATATGGCCCGTGATATTTGGGCGATCGTCGACTGCGATTCGAAAGCATTGGTGGTGCCACGATTCTGTCATTTCGCCATAGCGGAATGTGACCTCGATGATCACGTCATTCGCGGGGATGCCGTGGTAGGAGGCAACGGGTGTGTGACCCATCCCGGGTTTCCATGTTGAACGCCATGCGTTGCCGTCTTCTGTACGGTTCCAGAGTCCAGCAGCAGCTCTTACTGTTGCTGTTCCTGCAAATTTGGCGACGACCTTGCCGCCACGTTGTAATGATCCATCATCATCGAGGATCAGGGCACCACGTTTCGCAAGGCATGTTTCGACGGGCGAGGCGTTGATCTTTCCCGCCTCTTTGGGTGCAGTCGCGCTACAAGATGCAACAAAGCCAGATGGCGCAAAGCCACAGCACAGAATGATCAGGAACACTTGTTTCTGCGAACGTTTGATAAGCGTTTGCATATTGCTTTTCGGTGTAGGTGCTGCTGGCGAGTCCAATTTGCAATTTTACTTTGGAGAGTTCCCGTTTGCTTTGGGCAACGAAACGCCCTTGGGCAAAAAGGAGACAACGCGGTCATTTGAAACAGCGTTTCCAGGCGTGCACCGACCTTGCGTGACTTGTTCATGCAATAAATTGAGTAAGGAAGAAACTCGCTTTTGTTCTTTTTGCAACAGATTCGTTTGTTCGGCACGATCCGTTTTTAAGTTGAATAGTTGCATGGCCGGTAGTCCCTGCTTTTTGGCCTCCGGTTCGCGTGGGGCGCTCCAGCCACCACTACCTGCGGCAAGGCAAAGTTTCCAGTCGCCCTCTCGAATCGAAAATGAGCCACCAATGGAGTGACTGATCAGATTTTGCCGGCCAGTGGACTTGCCCTCAAAAGCAGGCATGAGGCTGAACGAGTCCTCGCCACCATGATCTTCGGTAGCTTGACCCGTGAGTTCTCGCATTGTGGCGTACAGATCTGTCAGGCACGCAAGGGCATTGGTTTTTTGTCCCGCATCGATGCCAGATGGCCAACGCACAATGAACGGTACACGGTGTCCACCTTCGTAGATGTCAGCTTTGTGTCCGCGGTAACCGGCGCTGGGGTCATGGCCGTATTCTTTCAGAACCTGGAAATTGCCCTGGGGTGAGCAGCCATTATCGCTTGTGAAAAAGACGATCGTGTTGTCATCGATTCCTGCATCTTTCAATGTCGTGAGCAACTCACCCATGTGGTGGTCAACTTGCATCACAAAGTCTGCATAGGGATTCATTCCACTCGCATCTTTGAAAGGTGGGACAGGAACAATCGGTGTATGTGGTGCGGGTAGAGGTAAGTACAAAAAGAATGGACTGTCCTCTTTTGCGCGGGTCTTAATGTGTTCAAGACTCTTTTCAAACAAATGAGGCAGTACATTGTCGATGTTGAAATCGGGACCGATCGGTCCTTTTCGGTACCAGCCATAGGCATCTTCTTTGCTAGTGACGCCTTCCTCACGTTCCGGGACTGCCGTTATGTTGCCAGTATTAACCCATACATACGGCGGCATGTCGAGTGAACCACAGTGCCCGTAGTACCCATCAAAGCCATTGATGTCAGGCCCGTTTTTAACGGGCTGAGTGAAGTCGATTTTATTTCCTTTTCCATTCGCATTGGCTATCTTGGCCCAATCCCAACCCAAGTGCCATTTGCCAATCATTTGAGTGTGGTAGCCCGCTTCTCGCATCAAATGTGCGACGGTGGCACGATCGGCCGGAATCAGGTGTTCGCTGGTACCATTGAGGACACCGCGAGCTAGTCGAGAACGCCAGTTGTATCGACCCGTCAGTACCCCGTATCGCGTCGGAGTACACACGGCGCTGGGCGAATGGGCGTCGAGGAATGTGATCCCTTCCTGTGCCATCTTTAGCAAATGAGGTGTTTTAATTTTGCAGTCTGGATTGGTGGGCTGCAGATCGCCGATCCCCAGATCATCTGCCATGACGAAAATCACATTGGGTGTTTTTTTTGACTCTGCAGCCTGTAGTGAAAGACTGCCGAGACAGAGGATACAAGCGAGTATTCTGGTCATCATGGTTCAATTTTCTTCTGTTGTACTAAGCGTTGTAAGATTTCATTGTATCAGCAGGTATTCATGTCGCGGAGAATGAGCATTAGCGAAATCTGACATGGTGCAATGGTGTTCGCTAGCAGGCAGACAAATCCTGCAAATCGTATTCTTTCCATTGTCTGGATGCCTCACGAAACAGCGGAGCAAAATCAGATTGTTGGTCCTCAGATGGGGTTGCAGCATCATGCAATGGTTTGTCGATTCACTTTTCTGTGTCTGATCGGCCAGCATCTGGCTGACTGGCCATTTGATCCAGTTCTTTGAGCTTGAGGCGAATGCTGAGAATGTAGGGCTCTTCGCCTTGAACCCAGTGCCCATAAGTAGTGACAACAAAAGTATCATCAGGCAACACTTCAACACCTGGGTAGGTTGTGTCGTAGCCTTTGGTGTTATCTTTGAACCGGACCGAGTACTGGCCGTTCCGACCATGGGCAATGTCGTCCCAGGTGCCGACCCAAGCGACCCAGTCACCTTCAAAGGGGCGTTCTTTGCGACTTGAGGTGGGTGAGTTGCAGCGAAAGCTAATTAGTAATCTACCGTCCGCTGAGTACTTGCCGGTGTGACGATCACCGGTAAGCGATAGCGGTAACTCTCGCGGTTTGCTCCATGTTTTGCCTTCGTCTTCTGAGAAAATGACGTGAGAGTTCTTACGCCTCGCATTCTCTCGAAGAAGAACAGCCAGCTTGCGGCCATCTGGGGAGCGTATACACCCGGGTTCGCAAAGATGGACTTCGGATGATTGGTAAACCACGTCTGGCGTTGACCATGTCAGACCGCCATCGGTGGACAGGGTTTTAAATAGTTTGAAGGTGCCTGTTCGCTCGCTGGTTTTGGAAAAGAACCTGCCGTCGTCATGAAACATGGCCATGTAATGACCTTTGCCAGTTTTCAATGGTTCGACAAATCCCATCACCACAATGCCACCCCAATCTCCGGCTGGCTTGAGTTCGCTCCAGTTGGCACCGTCGTCTTCCGTAACTGCCAGTCGCGCCGGGTATAGACCGGACCACATGATGATGCGTTTCTTGCCCGCGGAATCAACCACGCGGTGCATCGTTGGGACTTCTTGTGAAGTTGACCAACTGGCAGGTGTTGGCAACCGATCACTCCAAGTTAAGCCGCCGTCGTCACTCCGTTTGTAAATGATTGCTCCACGACCATGACCTTTCGGATAGACACAGAGCATTGTTTTGCCATCCTCCAGCAGGCATGTGGTCGGGTGACCCAGATACTGGCCCGATTCCCGATCGACAACCACCTGTC
>CAJXTM010000494.1 GCA_913061385.1 uncultured Rhodopirellula sp.
AGCCAGCACGGGGCGTGGAGACTGCCCGTTGGTGATGTGTAACGGATGAGTGCAGACCCAATACCGGTTCAAAGGAGTGACCGTGATGCCATTGCAATTTGCTCGGATCCAAACCCGACTTAAATCAACCAGGTTCTGGTTGATTGTTTGTTCGATGACCGTTTTTGCTGCTGTGTTACCTGAGCGAGCAGGTGGTCAGGAGAGTAATAACGTAGTAGCTGTTGCTAACGCTGAACCCATCACTCGCAAGACGTTGGCGGATGAATCAGTCAAGCGTTATGGTCAGGACGTGTTGGACAACATGGTGAACCGTCAACTGATCATGCAGGAGTGCGTGAATCGTGGCGTTGAAGTGACTAATCAGGAGGTCAGTGACGAGATTCGCCGCTTGGCAGCCAAGTTTGGATTGTCATTGGAAAGCTACCTGCAATTGTTGCAGGAAGAGCGAGACATAACGCCTGGCCAGTACAGTCGTGAGATTGTTTGGCCGATGCTTGCTTTGCGACGTTTAGTGTCTGACAAAGTGAAGGTCGGTGAAGACGAATTCAATCGTGCCTATGTTGCTCAATTTGGTGAGGCGGTCAAATGTCGTTTGATCATGGTTTCTGAGCGAGCACGTGCTGTGGAGTTGCAGCAGCAGGCCAAAGCTGCCCCTGAGCAATTCGCGAATTTTGCAAAGAAGTTTAGTGAAGACGAGGCCAGTGCAAGTGTTGGTGGATTGATTCCACCGATCCGAAGATACAGTGGCGACACACGTCTTGAGGATGCCGCATTTGCTTTGCAAACCGGCGACGTTTCGGACGTTCTGCAACTTGGCGACCAGTGGATTTTTCTGCAGGCAGTTCGACGCATTCCCTCATCGAAACCCAGCCCACAGGCATTGCCGGCGATACGGGAGCAGATCAACGATCGCATCCGGGACGAAAAAATGCGTGGAGCATCGGCTGAGTTGTTCACCGGACTTCAAAGAGAAGCAAAAGTGATTAAGGTGCTCGGCAATTCTGAACTGAGTAAACAGTATCCTGGCATTGCTGCGGTGATCAACGGCGAGAAGCTGATGGTTTCACTCGTTGCTGGCGAATGCATCAAGCGGCATGGTCCGCAGGTACTCGATGGCGAAATCAACCGGACTTTGCTGCGTCAAGCGCTTCGCTCGGCAAAGAAGCAAGTCACACAGCAGGATCTGCAGGCCGAAGTTGCCAGTGCTGCGATTCGGTACGGTTACCTTACCGCCGATGGACAAGCTGATGTAAAAAGCTGGCTTGGGTCGGTGACGGCATCAGGAGAGACCACTGAGCAGGTATACGTCGCTGATGCAGTCTGGCCGAGTGTTGCACTCAGTAAGCTGGTTGAAGACCAAGTTGTCTTGTCAGAGGCGGATCTGGAAAAGGGGTTTGCGTCCGCGTATGGTCCACGCGTCGAGGTTCTGGCTGTTGTTCTTTCGGACCAACGAAGCGCACAGAAACTTTGGGAAATGGCTAGGGATAACCCAACGGATGAGTTCTTTGGAAGGCTTGCTGAGCAATACAGTGTCGAGCCTGTTTCATCGAGCAACCTTGGCAAAGTTCCACCCATCCGAAAACACGGTGGACAACCCGCAATTGAGAAGGAAGCGTTTGGCTTGAAACCAGGCGAACTCAGTGGGATCATTGCCACCGGTGGTAAGTACTTGATCCTGCGATGCCAAGGCTTTACCAAGCCCGTGGTCACTGACCCGGCAGTCGTCCGGGAGGAGCTGGTTCGCGATCTCACAGAAAAGACGCGAAACAAGGCGATGGCAGATCGTTTCGAAAAAATTATCGACGAGTCAGAAGTTGACAATTTTCTTGAGGTGGCGAAAACCCCCAAGGTTGCAACCCGACCTTAGACGTTCCATTGGGTTAGGAAATGCACCGAAATCACGAAGCCCAGCCACTTTGGCTGGGCTTTGTTTGTCAATGCAGTGGAAACTTTCGACACATTTGCTGTTACCACTGGGCGAAATGCAGTCTCTGATCGACAATAAACATATGTGGTGAACGATGTCTCATCCATTCTGAACCTGCGACGACCCGTCCGCAGCATCTCCGAAACATTTTCTAACGCGATAATCTGACCATGAGTGAATCGTTCAACATCGATGCACCCAATATCGACGCACCTGCAATCGATATGCCCACCACCGATCCAGTTCCGGAACCGTTTGAGGTGCATTTTGCATCCCGTGTCGATCGTTTGCCTCCCTACATGTTTGGAAGGATTAATAATTCGCTCTATCAGAAGCGAAGAGCGGGCGATGATGTCATTGATTTAGGAATGGGGAACCCTTCGGATCCGCCAGATCCAGCCGTCATCGAAAAACTTGCGAGTGCAGCAGCCGACGAGGGCAATCATGGCTACAGCAAGTCCAACGGTATTGTCAATTTACGTCGGGAAGTCGCCAGTAAGTATTATCGAAAGTACGGAGTCCGTCTGGATCCTGATTCAGAGGTCATTGCCTGCTTGGGAAGTAAAGAGGGGTTTTCGCATATGTGTCTGGCTCTGATGGGGCCGGGAGATACTGCCATGATTCCATCGCCATATTTTCCCGTTCACATGTACGGTGTCATTCTCGCGTCAGGGAATGTTGTGTCACTCGATGTTGCAGATCCGGATCGCTTTCTGCAGAACGTCGCGTATACCTGTGAACACATGGCACCGCGGCCCAAAGTGCTGATTGTTAACTATCCACATAACCCTTCGTCAGCCGTGATCGAACCAGACTTCTTTGTGGAGGTCGTGCGGTTGGCAAAGAAGTATGGCTTTCTGGTGATTCACGACTTCGCATACGCCGACGTTGCATTTGATGGGTACCAACCACCGAGTTTTCTTGCTGCGCCCGGAGCGAAAGACGTGGGAGTTGAATTCACCACCATGAGTAAGGGATACAACATGGCGGGTTGGCGTGTGGGTTTCTGCGCTGGAAATGCCGACATGATTCGTGGTCTTGGAACAATCAAAGGCTATTATGATTACGGAATGTTCCAGGCAATACAAATTGCAGCCATCGTCGCGCTTCGTGAGACAGAAGCGAACGTGGAAAACCAATCGGTCATTTATCAAGGACGTCGTGACGTTCTGGTGAGTGGATTGCGACGTCTCGGATGGAAGTTGGAGTCACCCAAGGCTGGAATGTTTGTCTGGGCGGAGGTGCCAGAGCCATGGCGCAGTTCGATGAGCACCATGGACTTTGCTATGAAGCTGCTTGAAGATGGGAATGTAGCCGTCAGTCCGGGGAGCGGATTCGGAACCGCAGGTGAGGGTTTCCTGAGAATGTCATTGGTCGAAAACGAGCAGCGTTTGCGTCAAGCTGTTCGGCAAATTGGTAAGTGCTTGGTGAGCCAGGACGTCACCACTTGAGGTTGATGGTTGATCTAGGAAATTACCCACTGAGACAAAGCCCGGCACCGCTTGCCGTGGTCGACGGGTGAGAGCGACATGCTGGTTTTGTGCTTGTTTACGAGGTGGTCGCGGATAAGGCAGACTTAATTCGTCGCAAGCCGTGAGCACCATTTTTGGGGTCTAAAACCACAATTTGTCTGTAACTTCGTGCTGTTTCCCACTCGCAATGGTGCTGGTGAATAGCATTTCCGGGCACAATTGATTATCGTTCTGAGGTAAAAGTGTTCCTTCGGTCTGCCCAACATCTTTCCTGCCTCCTGCCCTCCGCAAAACGTAATGAAGCCATTTACTGCTTTGAATTCCTGTTACTTTGCCTGCGGTTTGTTGGCCACCGTTCTGATGCCTTCTCTTTCGATGGCAGAACACAAGGTTTTGTTGCAGGGTGGGCAACGCTTGGCAATGGTCGATGCAGACGGGGAAATCAGTTGGGAAATGCCATGGGGCGGGATTCATGATATTCATTTGTTGAAGAATGGGCACATCTTGACCCGCCAAGGCCGAGCCGCAGTCGTCGAAATTGATCCTGATTCACGTAAGGTTGTATGGAGATATGATGCTGCCAAGGAAAATGGTAACTCAGGTAAGCGAATCGAAGTGCACGCGTTTGAGCGGCTCGCTGATGGGACCACCATGATCGCTGAGTCCGGGATTGGGAGAATTGTCGAGATTAATCGTGATGGTAAGTTGGTCGGTGAAATACCGTTGAGACTCGATAAGCCCAACGCCCACAGCGATACTCGGTTGGTACGATCTACTGGCTCCGGAACTTATCTGGTCGCACACGAAGCCGACGGCAAAGTCCGTGAGTACGATCGTAAGTCTGGAAAAGTGATCTGGGAATACGAAGTGCCGATGTTCGGAAAGTCCGCCAAGAACGGGCATGGCCCCGAGGCGTTTGGCAATCGTCTGTTCGCTGCACTACGGCTTCAAAATGGAAACACGCTGGTTGCAACAGGTAATGGGCACAGCGTTCTGGAAGTGACACCCGAAAAAAAAATTGTGTGGCAGATCAATCAGGAAGCTGTCTCTTATACACATCTCCGAGCCCACGAGACCGAGGCTGATCTC
>CAJXTM010000495.1 GCA_913061385.1 uncultured Rhodopirellula sp.
GATCAGCCTCGGTCTCGTGGGCTCGGAGATGTGTATAAGAGACAGGTTTTCAGCTCAAAGAGTCTCGTGTTTCAGATTTCAATTGGTGGTCGTATCAGGCGATCCGTAGGCCTGCTGTTCCCCAACTGGATAGTGACTGGGTTCGTACACCCATTGATTCTTTCATTCTGCAGAAGCTGAATGAGAAGGGGCTAACCGCGTCAGGCCAAGCAGATCGCAGGACGTTGATCAGGCGTGTGACCTATGACCTCATCGGATTACCACCGACTCCTCAGCAGGTGCAGGAATTTGTGGACGATTCTGATCCACAAGCGTATGAACGTCTGGTCGATCGATTGCTTGGGTCGAGTCGCTATGGCGAACGTTGGGCACGGCACTGGTTAGACGTGGTCAAGTACGCTGACACGTGTGGCTATGACAAGGATAAGTTGCGACCCAACGCATGGCCCTACCGCGATTATGTGATTCGCTCTTTCAACGAAGACAAGCCGTACACTCGCTTTGTTCAAGAACAGATTGCGGGTGATGTTCTGTTTCCAGATCACCCGGATGGAATTCTTGGTTTAGGCTTCATTGCAGCAGGTCCGTGGGATTTTATTGGGCATGTCGAGGTGCCAGAGTCCAAGCTTGATGGCAAAGTGGCTCGCAATCTGGACCGAGATGACATGGTGTCAGGAGCTCTTAATACTTTTTGCAGCATCACTGTCCAATGTGCTCGTTGCCACAATCACAAATTCGATCCGATCACACAGCAAGAGTATTACGGTTTGCAGTCAATCTTTGCGGCAGTTGACCGTGCTGAACGATCCTACGATTTGGATCCTGAGGTTGAGAAGCGTCGTCAGAAGCTTAATGTCACAATTGCAGATCAGCAGAAGCGACTGGATGCCATTGTCGCCCAGGTTGAACAGGCGGGTGGTGTCAAATTGTCCGGTCTACGGACGGAAGTCAAAACGTTGGAAGCAAGGGTCAGGTTCAAGAAGTCTGCTGAGTTTGGGTATCACAGTGCCATCTCGAGACGTCAGGATTTGCAAAAGTGGGTAGAGATTGACTTAGGGGAAGCGTTGGAGGCGTCGCAAATTGTTTTGCATGCCTGCCATGATGAATTTGGGGGTATCGGGGCGGGGTTTGGTTTTCCTGTGCGTTTCCAAGTAGAAGTGGATAGCAAAGAAAGCGACATGATCACTGTCTACGATCGTGACAGTGCTGATGTTGTAAATCCGGGTTTAGAGCCTATCGTGATTGACGTTGGTGGACGCAAAATTCGCCGAGTCCGCGTAACTGCAAGCAAGTTGGCTGAGCGGAAAAATGATTACATGCTGGCACTCGGTGAAGTGCGCGTGTTGGATCGGAACGGTGAGAATCGAGCCAAGGGAAAACCTGTTACCTCGCTTGACTCAATTGAGGCTCCAGAGCGTTGGGCACGGCGGAATTTGACGGATGGAGAATGGCCGCACTATCACGATCCGGAAGCCGCAAAGTCATTGCAAGTTGCCAAACGCGAGTTGGCCAAGTTGAATCGTCAGATTGAGACACCGCAGTTAATCGCAGAGCGAGAATCTGCCGCGAAGAAATTGGCTGCAGCGCGAGCAGAGTTGGGCAAACTTCCCAAAGGCAAGATGGTCTATGCAGCAGCGACCCACTTTAAATCACAAGGAAATTTTCATCCAACGGAAGGCAAGTTGCGACCTGTGCATGTGCTGCACCGTGGTGAGGTCAACCAGACACGTGAGGTTGCTGCTCCCGTGGTGTTGCCTTTGGGGCAGGGATTTTCTTGGCAGATTAAAGTCGACACTACCGAGGGTGAGCGTAGAGCTGCCTTGGCGAACTGGTTGACGGATCATCGACATCCATTGGTTTGGCGGTCGATTGTAAATCGAATGTGGCAATATCATTTCGGTCGAGGTATCGTTGCCACGCCAAATGATTTTGGTCGGATGGGCGCGGCACCAACCCACCCGGACTTGCTCGATTGGTTGGCAGTCGAGTTTCGCGACGGGGGGGATTGGTCAAAGCCCCAGTCGATGAAAGGGCTGCACCGATTGATTGTGACTAGCACTGTTTACCGTCAAAGTTCTGCCGGGGCTGATGCCAGTGCTGCGGTTGACGGAAGTAATCAATACCTTTGGAAAATGGCTCGTCGAAGATTGGAGGCGGAGGAAATTCGTGATTCAATTTTGCAGGTCAGCGGCGCGATGGATCACACCATGGGTGGTCCCGGCTACTACCTGTTTGAACTTGAACGCACGACGCATTCACCACATTACGAATATCATAAATTTGATCCAAACGATGCGAGTTCGCATCGTCGCAGTATTTACCGTTTCATCGTCAGGTCCCAGCCTGATCCGTGGATGACCACGCTTGATTGTGCTGACTCATCACAGAGTACCCCCAAGCGTAACGAGACTCTCACGTCATTGCAGGCGCTGTCGCTGCTAAACAGTCGTTTCAACCTGGTCATGGCGGAGATATTTGCGGCAAGCGTCGCAAAGGAGCAGGAAGCATTGCAAAAGCAGGTGCACAGTGCGGCCAGTTTGGTTTTGCAACGTGAGCCTGATGCAGGGGAACTAGCGGCATTAACTTTGTATGCGCGGGATCACGGCATGCAAAATCTCTGCAGGTTCCTTTTTAACCTCAGTGAGTTTATTTACATCGATTAAATGGCGATCGAGGTCACCATGCAGGTGCGTTGTCTGCCCATTAGCTATGGCAAGAACTGATTCATGAATCGAACACTTGAGCGACGAGAATTTTTGCGAGGGGCCACCAGTGGGTTTGGTTCCTTGGCACTTGCGATGATGCTTCAGAAGGAAGCGAGCGCCCAAGGCGCCGTCAATGTGCTGCATCACCCGCCCAAAGCAAAGCGGGTGGTTCAATTGTTCATGGGGGGAGCGGCCAGTCACCTTGATCTTTGGGATCACAAACCCATGCTCGAGAAACATCATGGGGAAGAGTCGGATTTCGGTGAGCATGTTGAGGCATTCCAAAATGGACTTGGGCCATGGATGAAATCGCCGTTTTCGTTTGAACCCTACGGGCAATCCGGGAAAATGTTGAGCGATGTGGTTGCGCCGCTTGGTGAATGTGTGGATGACATGACGTTCATTCATAACCTGGTGGGGAAGACGGGCGTGCATTCGCAAGCAACCTACTTGCAAGCAACTGGATTCCAGCGTCCAGGATTCCCTGGGATGGGGTCATGGATCAGCTATGCATTGGGATCCATCAATGAGAATCTTCCCACCTTTGTGGTCCTGCCCGATCATCGGGGGTTCGCTAGCAATGGCCCTAAAAATTGGGGATCTGCCTTTCTTCCGGCGAGTTCTCAGGGTACTGCTATTTTTCCGCAGCGCAGCAATCCAATCGAAGATCTGACGCCACAGGCAGATTATGCGACCCCCAAAGGGGATCGGGCCGGCCTTGAATTGTTGTCAAAATTGAATCGGCAATTCCAAAGTCAACGCCCAGGGGATTCGCGACTCGAAGCACGCGTGAGGTCGTACGAGTTGGCCGCCAAAATGCAACTTAGCGCACCTGAGGCCCTTGATATCTCTGGCGAACCGGCACACATCATGAAGATGTATGGACTTGATCGAGAGGGAGCAAAGTATCCAGATACGATCAACGCGCCGGAGGAAGCGGAATATTTCGGACGAAAGTGTTTGATTGCCCGTCGCCTGTTGGAGCGAGGCGTCAGGTTTGTTCAGATCTGGTCAGGAAATGACAATAGTTTCCCGCGTCGAAATTGGGACAGTCATGAAAATATTGAACGAGATCATGGCCCGTTGGCACGAGGAATGGCAGTTGGAACTGCTGCTTTGCTGAAAGACTTGAAACAGTCTGGCATGCTCGACGATACCATCGTTCTGTGGACCACCGAATTCGGTCGAATGCCGAGTACCCAGGGCAGCAAGGGGCGGGATCACAATCCGTATGTGTTCTCCAACTGGCTATGTGGTGGGGGTGTGCGGGGCGGATTGACTCACGGCGAATCCGACCAGTGGGGGTACAAGCCCTTGGATCGCGAAAATCCAACCCAGGTTTATGATATCCATGCCACCATTCTGCACCTGATGGGGGTTGATCACAAACGTTTGACGGTGCGACATGATGGGATTGATCGCCGCCTGACGGATGTTCACGGGCATGTCATTCGTGAAATTATCGCTTGAAGACCGTGAGTTTTAGTCCTGTTTGTTGGGAATGCAGCAAAGGCGGCTTGACGGTTCCACCACATCAAAGCGAGAACAGGCGGCATGAAAATTTGGATTGATGCTGATGCAGCTCCACGCGATGTGAAAGACGTTGTGTTCCGGGCTGCGAAAAGATTGAGTGTGGAAACCGTGTTGGTCGCGAATCAACGAATCGGGATTCCAGCAAACGCAGAAACTGTGTCGATGGTCACCGTGCGTGAAGGAGCTGATGTGGCTGACCGCTACATCTGTCTCTTATACACATCTGACGCTGCCGACGACTCCTTACGT
>CAJXTM010000496.1 GCA_913061385.1 uncultured Rhodopirellula sp.
GAGTCGTCGGCAGCGTCAGATGTGTATAAGAGACAGATCTGTTTTGTGCCAGAGTTTATTTGCATCTGCTGAATTTCGTTATGTCGACTGATGCTAGTTGTGGGCCCATCAAGAAGCCTGTCTTCGAAACGCTTTTGGAATCGTTCTCATGTATTCTCGTCGAAATTTGCTGAAAACTGCCTCTGCTGGATTTGGTTACCTTGCTTTCGCTGGCATGGCGAATCGTGCGAATGCAGAAGGGGCGGGCGACCTGAATCCACTCTCTCCAAAATCACCGCACTTCGCTCCGCGTGCCAAACGAGTGATTTTCTTGTGCATGCAAGGTGGACCTTCGCACGTTGATACCTTTGATTACAAACCACAGTTGGCCAAGGATCACGGAAAACGTGGTAAGTATGGAGGTTCTTTGCTGAAGTCACCTTGGCAATTCCGGCAGCGAGGCGACAGTGGGTTGTGGATTTCCGATGTGTTCCCGGAAGTCGCAAAGCAGGCAGATGACCTTTGTCTGATCCGATCGATGCAGTGTGATCAGCCGGTGCATCCAGGTGCGATGACTCAGATGCACACAGGGACTGCACAGTTCATTCGACCTTCGTTGGGTGCTTGGACGCTCTATGGTCTTGGGACCCAAAACGACAGTTTGCCTGGGTTTGTCTCATTGAGTCCCCCTTCGGGGACATCCAGGAATTATGGCAGTTCGTTCCTGCCTGCTATTTACGGAGGAACCAAGGTAGGACGTACTGGACGTAGCATTCCCCGCTTCTCGAGAGGCGGTAGTGGTGAGTCAGTACCCGACATCAAGAACCCAAATCTTTCAGATAAGCAACAACGACGGCAATTGGATTACATCCAGTCGCTGAACCGGGGGAAGCTGCAACGAGAGCAGTATCATCCGGGCGTTGAGGGTGTGATCGAATCTTATGAACTTGCATTCCGAATGCAGGATGCGATGCCGGAATTGATGGATACGTCGGGTGAAAGCGAAAAAACGCTTGCCATGTATGGGGTCAATGAAACGGCGACGTCCAATTTCGGTAAGCAATGCCTGCTGGCGCGACGCTTTGTTGAGGCAGGGGTGCGATTCGTTGAGGTCACACACGGCAACTGGGACCAACATGTGAATTTAACAACAGATCACAAGGCTCGTGCCGAGGCCTGCGACCTACCAATCGCTGGTCTCTTGCGAGATTTGAAACAGCGCGACTTGCTGAAGGATACCCTCGTGATTTGGGGTGGAGAGTTCGGACGCACACCAGCGGCTCAGGGCGGCGACGGTCGTAATCACAACAACAAAGGCTATACAACATGGATGGCTGGCGGAGGTGTCAAAGGTGGTTTTAGCTACGGAGCAACCGATGAACATGGCTATGAAGCGATTGAGAATAAATGCCACATTCACGACTGGCACGCAACCATCTTGCATCTAATGGGACTCGATCACGAGCAATTGACGTATCGGTATGCGGGTCGTGATTTTCGTCTGACAGATGTTCATGGCACTATTGCGACAGATATTCTTGCCTGATGCCTGAATCTGGTTTCTGACCAGCCCTGTGCTGTGTGTGGTAATCCGGTCTTAATGGCTTTTGATCGCTTTGATCAATTGCTTGTATTCGGCACGTGTTGAGTCATTTGTTTTCGGAATGATCAGGAAGACTCGTTCACGCGGCAACAGCACGTGGCCTTTAGGAGTCCTGTAGATTTTCAGGTTGTTGGTCAGCCAATGAAAGGTACCAACTGGAGTTGTGAGGGTAACTTGGCCTGCGGACATGAAGACGGTGCAGACCGCGCCATCGACCATTCCATAGCGGCTCAGGTTTTCACGACATTCAATTTTGGAGCGGCGCAACAAAGCTGAATAAACAAACGCCGCGCCCCACAGTGTCATGAACAGCGAAGTGACGAAGGGATACTTGCCGTAGGACAGAGCTACGATGAAAATCACGGTACTCAGAGCAATGATTACCAGTGAATCGATGATCCGGCGATTTGAAGATGAATGGGTCAGGTACTTCGATTCACCCGCTCGAAGAATACGCCGTGTTAGGCGGAACTGTATCTCGGACAGGGTATGCTCACTTTCATGAGCTACCGAGGCGACTGGCTGATAGGGATTGATGGGATCCTGAGTCATAGCTTGTTGGTTACAGCGAGCAAAATGTTCCGAAGGTAATCTTTGTGGATCACGGTAATTTTCGAAGTTTGGTTTGACTCTGACTGGGCGTCATCTTGTAGGAGCAGATCCTACTTATTTCATCGAATCCGCACTTTGATTCTTGATGTTGGGCGAAGTCACGGTGTTTGTCTTTTTGAAACAGATTTGATTTTACCAAGCATAGAATGGCCAAGGACCTCCCCCATCCTGTTTGGGTGGAATCTCGACAAAGCCATCGCTGTTACCAAGGGACACCAGGTCTCCTGATCCTTGTGTGATGACAGGTTCAGCCACGCCATTCTCAACCAGTTTTACCAAACGCAGCCAAGTCAATGGAATGGACTTGTTTCCACTATTCTCAAGTTGCACGACCGGTACTTTGGGTAGCCACTTACGTTTTCCCGCCATGTATGCAAGTAGAGGAATTCCCAGCCTTTGGCATCCAATGGTTGCGCTGACGGGATTTCCCGGTAAGCCTAACAGTAATTTTCCATCGTTCGTTGCGGCACCAAGTACAGGTTTGCCGGGTCGGATCGGGAGACCATGAAAAACCACTTTGCCACCGAGGTCTCTGATCACGTCGGGAACATAGTCGTAGTCTCCCATCGATACCCCACCAGTCATCAGGATGGCATCTGAGGTTTTCAGACGCTCAGCGAGCGTATCATGAAGTTGTTTTTGATCATCGATGCAATGCTCGACAGAGACGGTGGAAATCCAGTTTGGGGCGGCTAGCAGAGTGGCTATCGATTCTCGATTACTATTCCTCAACTGCCACGGCATCGGAGCCTCTTTTTGGAAGGTTCCAACTTCGTTTCCAGTGGTCAGAATGGTGACTCGAACGGGCCGATAAGTATCAATGATGGAGCATCCAAAGTTGGCCATTGTCGCTTTGTGAGCTCCATTGATCTCGATACCGGGATCTAGCACGGTTGAGCCTTTGGGAGCATTTTCGCCAGCACGGCGAATATGTAGCCCTTTGGCTATTTTAGTTGTATCCAACTTAAGTCGAATTTCTGAGCCCAGCTCTTCGGTATCCTCTCGCTTGACAACGGCATCACATCCTTCTGGCACGATAGCACCAGTGAAAATACGCAATGCACCATGGGATGGCATCTCTGGTGCTGGTGAGCCGGCGGCTGATTCACCCATGATCGGCAGTACGGCTTTTTCACTCAACTGAGTCAAGCGAACGGCGTAGCCGTCCATCGCTGATACATTCGCAGCTGGACTGTCGCGATCAGCGATCACGGTGCTTGCAAGAACTCTGCCTTGGTGAGAAGTTTCAAGTGACTCGATTTCGACGGGCTGTAATTCTTTCGACAATGCAACTAAAGCATCGTTGGGGAATTCAAATTTCATGTCGTGGGGCTTCAATTGATGGGGAAAGACGCATGATTGAGTAGAAGCGATGCGAAACTTAAGGAATACTACCAATCGGTACAAGCGTTACATACAGTACAGTCACGACAGATTTCCTATTCGGAATGCCAATTATGGAGGATAAGAACCCCCCGCTGGCGTAGTCGACGTAGGGTTTTTCAACTAGTCAACTTTTTCATGTTCTCCCGCTATCCACTTTATTTTCCACGATAAAGGCAAACCGCGCGTAAGCGTGGGACGCAAAGTCATGGGTCCACTTTTGAGGGATCGCCAGACCGCCGAACGGTTGAATTGAAGAAGTGACCTCGAGTCACATTTGTTTGGGAGTATTTCGATGATGCATCGCTTTAACGTCGTGCTGCACAAACCAAGTTTTGTACTGATTGTGGGAGTGTTGTTCGGGGGTACATTGGGCCTATGCGGAAACCTGCCGGGTCAAAAATCATTGGCAGCAGAGCCAACTGTCTATAAAGTGGAAGAGGACTGGGAGCTCGTGGTTAACCAACCAGATGCTTCCAGTAATTCTCCTCAAATTACTTTCTTTACGTCTCCCAGCCACCTGTTGGAAGATAGCTATTTCCAGTTGCAAATGAACTACCACGCAGCTGATGATTACTCCAGCGGTGGGTTCCATGTTGCCTCGGTCAGTGATGATCAAACGGTGGATGACGCCCGCAGCATGACTCGGAAAAATTTGGCCACCAATGATGATTTGATTCGTTGGACTAGCGTCATGGCAGTGATTGACAATCGCGCGTTATTCGCGGTACGTGATGGGTATGGTCGCGAGTGGGGAAGCTTTGGCGGTCCTGATTATTTGGTGCGTATGGTGCCTAGCCCCGTTCCTGATCTTTCGAACTATCGATACCAGGAGAGCATGAAGAGCTGTCTCTTATACACATCTCCGAGCCCACGAGACCGAGGCTGATCTC
>CAJXTM010000497.1 GCA_913061385.1 uncultured Rhodopirellula sp.
ACACGTAAGGAGTCGTCGGCAGCGTCAGATGTGTATAAGAGACAGGCCCAATGATTCAATGAATCACCAGAATGGCCACTGTCTTGACAAAGGTAGCACTGCGTGCGGGAGCTTTTTCCGGGCGGATGTTTGTCACGATACTTCTGAACCAGTTCGGGTTTTCCGTTCAGAATGGAGTGGACTGCATAGTGGCTTAGGTAAAGAAAGAAAGGTTGGTCTTTGTTCCGCCGCACAAACTGAACCGCTTCCTGATTCATTCGGTCAATCAGAAACTCGTTTTTTCCTAACTTGTTTTCCGGAATGTCTAGCCAACGGATGGGCTGTTGTCTGAATACGTATGGCCAGAAATTAGCGCCGTTACCGACACCCTTCACCTCGCGGGCAAAGTCCCAGTGAAAACCATGATCCAGCGGTTTTACCTCATGTGAGGCGGAATGGTATTCGTATCCTGTGAGGTGCCATTTTCCAATCATGCCTGTCGCGTATCCATGTTTGGATAACACTTGCGGCAGACTCGTATGTGACGTGGATAAAGCGTTAGCAGAATTGGGACGCAGGTAGTCCAAAATGCCGATCCGGGCCGGATGCTGCCCCGTCAACAAAGCAGCACGGTAGGGTGAGCAGACCGGAGCAGCAGCATAGGCCTGAGTGAATCGAACTCCATCGTTGGCAAGTTCGTCAAGGTTCGGGGTCTCGTTGAATCCGTTGCCATAGCAACCCAGTTCGGACCAGCCAAGATCGTCGGCGAGGACGAAGACAATGTTCGGCTTGTCCGCTCGGCATGTTGGTGCCAGGCCCGCAAACGTGAATGCGATCAATAACGTCGTCAGACATGACAGACGAAAACCGTGTTGGGAAAATATTTTGTCGATGAGATAGCTCCAACTCGGATTTCAAGTGAAGAGGGCGTGATGTTTGTGGCAGAGGATTCTGCACTGGTGTAGTGATAGGCTCGTCATTGGACCCGCTCAAAGGCACTCTGGAATGTGCTGCGCTGCAAGCTCGTTCTCAGTAACTTGATTTTGAAGGCCCGAACGTGAATCACTATTTTACATGCCGATCCGCGAAATCCAGATACTGGGCCCAGTCGTAATCAGTGACGTCGTGTTTTCCGGTGCGCAGATGATAGCCCACCTGTCCAGAGTTGATTGGGGATTCAGCCTTAGGGAATTCCGCAGGTGGTGCGTTGCCTCCCATTCCGGAGGTGCCGAGCAATCTGTAAATCGGGTCAGCATGAACACACGACAGGAATTCACCACGGGGATCAGCCCATCGGTCACCGGTGGCACTGGCAACGTAAACCGCGCGGGGGGCGATCAGACCAATCAGCATGTGCTGATCGACCGGGCAGGCATCCTCGTTCTTGTTGTACTTGATGTGGTTGTCACAGAACCAGTGTGGAAACGATGTGTTGATGCGTTCAACTGTTTCACCTACGGCTCGACGACTCAGGGCCGCACCACCGCAACCCGAATTATTACTGATCACCAGTTTGAAGCGAGGGTCGGTAGCTCCCGCCCATAGCGAGGTTTTGCCAAGCCGTGAGTGTCCGATGACTGCGACACGTTTTGCGTCAATGGCATCATCTTGCTCAAAGTAATCCACGGCCCGAGACAAGCCATAAGCCCATGCTGCGATGCTTCCCCAGCGTTCACCCTCTGGTACAGACGTCATTTGCTGTTCGAACTGCGGATGAATGCCGTTTTTGAATCCATCTGAAAAGTCAGGGTCAATGTCGCCATAGTAAATGGTGACCAAGCCGTAGCCGCGATCGATGATCGTCTCGATTGGCCATCGACCCCCCGCGGCGGTACCACGAGTGGATTCAGTTGCTTGATTGTTTTTGACATCGCCACGGTTCCGAACCCAATTTTTTGTGATGCTGATGTCGTCTGCTGCATCGATCGTATGATTCCCCTGGAAGTTCAGCCCGATAAAAACCGGCACGTTCGATGATGATTTGGGGGTGTAGATCAGCAGCCGCATGGTCGTGCTTCGCGAGCCAGTCAGCATGGTTACATCAACTTCGCGTCGAGTGGCCTTTCCGTTGATTGCATCGCGTTTTTCGCTGACGGTCTTGTATTGAATTTCACATGCAGCAGGGCTGCGACCATAGACCTCCGCCTCAAACATTTCCAGCACTTCCGGGCGACGCGAGTTCTTCCAAGCCAAACTATCAGAAACGTTCGCACCTTCGTTGGTGATCAAAGCTGACGGAAGTTCATAAGCTGGAATCGCAGATTCATCGTAATTAGGAACAAAGCGATTCTGAGCGGATACGTGGGTGTGAACCGTGAAAACGATAAACAAGCCGATTGGGCAGATAAATGACTTCACTGCATATTCCTGTGGTCAGGTTGGACGAGTGGAAGTGACTGCTCTGAATTCGCGATTCAGTCACACATTTTGCGAGGATCTTGGAACCGTTGAGTCTACTCAATTCCATTGGCACGGTGACCTCCTTATTTGTTAAAGTTCTGGTGATGTGATTTTTGATTCATCGTTCTGCTCGTAGGCAGCGACCCAGGATTACCTCTCAATTCATACGGTTTTCAGCTCGCCTTTTCCCGTTACGGCAAAATGTAATGTTTGATGATCAGAGGATGTCACTTAGCGAAAGGGATCCCCAGCTTGTTTATGTTTCGGGATTCCGAGCAAGTTTGGAACCACGGTTTTTCGACCGAATGAAATCGCACCGATTCGCTCGAATGTCGCTCGGTATCGTATTGGTTTTTTGTTGTTTCGTGATTTTGATGGGCAGGTCGGTTGCTCAGGAAACTAGCGAGACGAATGGAGACGCGAACAAAGTAGAAAAAATCGATGCAGACCGTACTGAGTTTTCGTGGCCCCGGAACTCGCAGCCCGGCTCATTGGTTGTTTTTCTTGGTGATTCAATCACACATCAAGGCTTGTACACGCAGTATCTGGAGAATTTCTTTTACACACGCTACCCGGAACTGGGAATCCGTTTCAGAAATGCGGGGGTAGCGGGAGATTCCATTTCAGACGCGCTTGCACGTTTCGATGTTGATGTTGCGTCTCATAGCCCGGATTATGTGACGGTGCTGTTCGGCATGAATGATGGTCAGTACCAAGATTATGATGCGGCGATATTTGCGGAGTTTCAAAGTAACCTGAAGCAACTGTTGGATCGCATCGAATCGGTAGGCGCCACGCCCATTGTGTTGTCACCCACCATGTTTGACCACAAAGTGACGCGATTGCGCAAAAACGATCTGGAATGGCGTTTTCGGGACAAGGAAATTTCAAGTAGCTACAACGCGGTCATGTCGCTGTTCGGAGCATGGTCGTGGGATGAGTCGCGACGGCGAGGAAACGCATTTGTCAATCTGTGGGCTCCACTCAATTCCTACACCGATCTGGGGCGTCTTGTTGATCCGAAATTCACGCTGATTGGCGATGCGATTCATCCGCAACCAGCGGGGCAGGTCGTGATGGCGTATGAAATTCTGATGCAGCTGGGAGTTGAACGCCGTTTCTCTGCTTCTAGAGTTATTAGCACTCGGGGATCGAAGTGGATTGCTGGCAAACGCATCAGGGATTTGCATGTGACCGATCAGGGACACAGCATCAATTTTAAACATGACGAAGTCGCACTGCCGTGGGTGATTCCTGAGCAACACAGCACAAAAGAGCTGCGATGGAATCTTCCCTCCGATGCGAAGAAAGGATTCGAAATGACTCATGCCGGTCATCGTCTGAGTGGAGATCGGCTCAAAATTGCCGGCTTGCCGCCCGGACAGTATGAAGTTCGTGTTGACGGCAAGTTGATCGGAAACTGGAGCCACGTGGTGCTGGGTACAAAAGTTGAATTGCAGGAACTGCCCAAGACTCCGCAGTATCAGCAATCGCTTGCGCTCGCTGAGCTGAATCGCCGACGTTATGACGAATTCGTACGACCCACCCGTGATCGAATGGCTTCGCTCAAGGGACTCAATCGACGTTTCGCCATTGATAGCGATGAGTACGCGCGCCGAGCAGAACCAATTCTTGCAACCATTCAGGAATTGGAAAGCGGTGCTGATCAACTGGATCGGGAGATCCGAGAGTTATCGCAACCTGCCTGCCGGCAATGGGATATTCGCCGAGTTGATTCCCCATCGCAGGCGAAGTGACTCACGAACTCGTGAATGCCATTGGCGATTCATCGTTCTCGTGCAGCCGAGACACCCAGGGGGCAGTTTCAGTCCAGAAGCTCATGCAGGTGCACGAACGTTTTTCCCAGTCTTCCGCCGTAGTTTCCAGCACTGATTTTTAACAGCCCAGGGGTTTCGGCAGCAGCGTGAATCGCGTTTCGTGTTGCGTTTTGCAAAGCAGTCAAATCCCGACCATTGATGATGATTTCCATGATACTGGTAACCCCATCAGGCACCTTTGATTTGTCTCCCAACTTACTGTCTCTTATACACATCTGACGCTGCCGACGACTCCTTACGTGTAGATC
>CAJXTM010000498.1 GCA_913061385.1 uncultured Rhodopirellula sp.
CGAGATCAGCCTCGGTCTCGTGGGCTCGGAGATGTGTATAAGAGACAGACCTCGTTCAATGGCTGTTTTCTGGGCAATTTGTTCGGATCTGCACGACATCAACCCACAGCCTTGCTTAATCGTGGATGGGGCAGAGAACCCAAGCCGTGGGACACGCGTAAGACTGACAGTTGCGAGAGCTCTGGATGCAAACCCTCGTTTTTAGGGGGATAGTGGCGTAATCTGCGTCGATTGGTGTAAGCTAAGGGGCTTACGTTGACCTTGTATCCTGCGACTCGCGGGCCGAGGAATTCCCGCCAACTTTCCCGCCAACGGATCGCCTGTTTCGTGCTTAAGTTCGTACTTTCACCACTCCGTCTCTGCGTAGGCTGGAGCCTTTCACCGCGGATTTTGTGCCTGACCGGGGCCGTCATGCTGGTTTTATTGCGTCTGACGGTCGGTTGGCACTTCTACAGCGAAGGCATCGACAAGAAGGACGCTGGGAACTGGACTGCAACACCGTTTTTTGCCAATGCGAAGGGCCCATTTGCAGACAATTTCAGGCAACTGGTATGGGATTCAGATGGAGAACTCCGCCTGAATCGTGCTGCAGCCATGCAGAACTGGGCGATATTCCGTGAGGGAGTCGCCGGTCACTACGGCTTCGATGAAGAACAAAAAAGACAGGCCCAAGCCAACTACGCCAAGGCAGTCGAGCAATACGACTGGGTTTTGGCCGAGAATGCCACCGACCTCGAAGAATACGCGTTGGGTCGGGAACGCATCGCAAAACTGGAAACGGACGCACAGGAAAAAGCGGTTCGCGATGGCGTAGCCAGCCTAGGCGGACAGAGAGACACAATCCGTCGAGAATGGAAACAAAAAGCAGCCCCCACACTGGCACAAATCGATGCAATCTGGGCAAATTACGAAGTCGACCAAAATGCCCTAGCAAACGCAAAGCAGGCCGAAGCGAGTCCTTATTATCGGCTAATAAAGCCACGTACTGAGCGAATCGATACCAGCGTGATCGATCGATTCGTTCCCTACTTTGACATCGCGATCGGTTTATGCCTGCTACTGGGCTTCTTTACCCCTGTTGCGGCGTTGGCGGCAGCTGGTTTTCTCGGTTCAGTATTTTTGAGCCAGTATCCTCCCTCAACCGGTCCCGGTTCGAGTAACTACCAACTGATCGAGTGCATGGCCTGTTTCGTCTTGGCTGCCACTGGTTCAGGACGTTTCGCCGGACTCGACTACTTCCTGCACTTGATTGTTCGCAAGGTTTGGGGCGGCCAAGCCCCCCCAGCCTGATCGTCACACTTTTCCACATAAAGCAAAACACAGCACACTCGAAATAGAGGATTTTTTCATGGTCGATAAATTATCAGCCGATCAACGTGACGTCGGTGAACACAACTACTACTCCGCAGTTGGCAGCTATTACGACGTCAACCGACGTGACTTCCTACGTGGGATTGTCGCCGCAGGAGCCGTCAGTGGCGCAGGACTTGGGGCTGCTTATTTCGGTTATGGCAAGGTCAAGGACCCCGTCCGCGTTGCCGTGATCGGAACAGGTGATGAAGGCAACGTCCTGATCGGCGGTTGCAACCCTGAATATGTAGACGTGAAAGCGATTTGTGATATTCGCCCGTTCGGACAGCACCGCGCGTTTCACGGGGACTGGTCGAGTCCCTCTGCACTTGGTCGCAGACCAGGCTTGATCAGTGTCGCCGGCTACAAGGATGAAGCCGAGGCTCGGCGGAACGTCAAAGTTTATGACGGCAGCAACGGCGGCATCATGGCCTGCCTCGATGATCCGAACATCGAAGCAGTGATCATCGCATTGCCGCTTTGGCTGCATGCACCTGTGGCTGCCTTGGCGATGGAACGCAAACTTCACGTTTTGACCGAAAAGCTGATGGCTCACAACGTGGCCCAGTGCAAGGTCATGTCGCGTATGGCGGCGGAAATGAAAGACCAAGGCGGAAATCCTATCCACTTGGCTACCGGCCACCAGCGGCACTACAACGTCAAATACGATAACGCGATCAACTTGATCCGCTGGGGTTTGCTCGGTCAACTCCACCACATTCGAGCCCAATGGCACCGGGGTAACCTGCCCGGTGGTGATAGCTGGAAAATGCCGATCCCCGGCGGCGAACAAGATGCAAACGGGAAGATGATTGACAAGATCGCAGGCGACATCCGAAACCGCCAGTCGAAGCTCAAAACCGCGACCAGCCCTGACGACATCGTGCGTCTACAAGCAGAACTCGCCCAGTTGCAGGCATGGGACGCAGACAAGAACGTGAACCCAAAAGAGTTCGGCTATGAAGACTTCACAGCTGGCGGGAAGATGTTCTCCTCGATGGATGAATTGCACCGCTGGAGACTATTCGAACGGACAGGCGCCGGTTTGATGGCCGAATTGGGAAGTCACCAACTTGACGCCGTCAGTATTTTCCTCAGCTCACTGCGAAACGATGGCAAAAAAGTCCACCCACTCAGCGTCCATGCTGTCGGTGGAAGACACATCATGCCGGTGGACCGAGACGCAGGTGACCACGTCTACTGCATGTTCGAATTCCCTGGACCTGAATATTCCGAAACCTTTGACGTTGGCTACTACGACAAAGTCGAAAACTACCCAGCCAGCACGCTGAACAAGCAGACGAAACAATGGGATCGTGCTGAACCATTGCCAGGCTATGAAACAGACCCCAATAAGAAAGTCGTCGTCACCTATTCATCGATCAACGGCAATGGCTTTGGCGGTTGGGGTGAAGTGGTCATGGGTAGTAAAGGTACGCTTGTTCTGGACAAGGAAACTGACGTACTGCTCTATCGCAACAGTGATACCAGTAGCAAAGTCGGCGTAGCAAAACAGAACGGTGGCTATGTGCTGGATACCAGTGCAAGCGGAGATTACGCTGCTCCCGTTGCGAAAGCAGCCGACTCGGGACCAGTCAGCCGGGGCTATCGTGAGGAAATCGAGCACTGGGCGTACTGCATTCGCAACCCAGACAAAGAAAACCACCCGCGGTGCTATCCAGAAGTAGCGATGGGAGACGCAGTCATAGCGTTGGGTACCAACGTGGCATTGAAAAACGCGGCTGCCGGAAAAGGTGGACACCTTCAATTCAAGGAAGAGTGGTTCGAAGTTGATAACGACGCCACACCAGACGGCAGCGAGATCGCGACCGAAACAGCACGCATGAAAAAGCCTGTTGCTTAGTTCCGCCAGCTAGACGAGCAAAAATAAAAAAACGGCGTGTGGAAAATTCCTCACGCCGTTTTTTTATGCTTGTCATCAGCGATCGAGACCCGAAAGTCGGTCGCATCATCGCACAACCGTTGGACTACTCCTTGGCTGGTGCTTCTGCTGCTGGTGCTTCTGCTGCTGGTGCTTCTGCTGCCGGTGCTTCTGCTGCCGGTGCTTCTGCTGCCGGTGCTTCTGCTGCCGGTGTTTCTACGGCAGGGGTATCGACACCAGTAGTAACATTGCTGTCGCTGCCTGTTGTATTTGAGTCAGCAGCGGGAGCTGTCGTATCGGTTGATGTGCTAACGTTTGGCTGGGCTGGTGGCTCACAACCAACTGCGAAAGCTACAA
Source organism: uncultured Rhodopirellula sp. (assembly GCA_913061385.1). Classification (GTDB taxonomy): domain Bacteria; phylum Planctomycetota; class Planctomycetia; order Pirellulales; family Pirellulaceae; genus Rubripirellula. The sequence continues at coordinate 3,590 of CAJXTM010000498.1, forward strand.
CCAGTGCAGCAAGGCTCAGAATCGACTTATTCATAGGAGGGACTCCGTAGATGGGAAACAATCGAGAGATGTTGGGCATCAGACACGCTCGCTTCGGCCCACTTGACTAACACATAGTGGAATCTGTCTGACGCGAAATGAAAGGGGATGATCGAAATAATCCGATTCTTTGATCACTTGGGGCGTGGGATTGGACAACATTTAGCGACAGATATGGAGTGAGCCGACCTTAGTCTCCGATGAAATCAGTACAGCTTACTCAGGCCCGAACCCCAACCCAAAACGCGTGATTTGCCATGAACGCATGCCAATCCCTGCCAGCGGTCATCTTCCTCTTCGTGACTGTAGCGACCCCACTCAACGGAACATGGGTCCAAGCTCAAGACACGACAACGACCAAGGATGCGACATCGGCAGATACCACAGTGCCTTCAGAGCAGGGGGAGGCTGTAACGCCAAATCCATTCGTTCCGGCAACCAAACCTCCGATCGATGCAGGGCCAACCGAGCCGTTACCGGCTCACCACGAACCAGCCTTTTCAACCGGCCAAGAAATCACTTCCGAGAACGTGATCAAGATTTCTGAAATACCCGCCGAGGAAATGGTCATTCCCGAAGCTGAAGAGGTCGTAATGCCGATCAACCCTCCAATCGTCATGAGTGTTCCCTTGGCTCAGCCTCAAGTCTATTTTGATGCCCCTGCTGCAAGCCAATCTGACCGACGGATCTCAACGGCAAAAGTGGCTGAACTTCGACAGCAGCGGGCGTTGTACCGCGCCAACCAACGAAGAGCTCGTATGGAGTACAACCTGTGGATCTGTCTCTTATACACATCTGACGCTGCCGACGACTCCTTACGTGT
>CAJXTM010000499.1 GCA_913061385.1 uncultured Rhodopirellula sp.
GAGCTCGTACGGTGTTGGCGGTTGCAGACCAAATGCATCGTTTGCGAGATGCGGCGATGGATTTGCAGGCTACTTTTGAAACGCGTGAACGAGGGTATTTCTCGCCCAGCGAGGATGAGCAGGTGGAACACTTGTGGGTGTCGTATCACGGTTCCAGAGCTGCCCTGCTTGAAATTGTGCAGGTGATTCGTAACGAAGTTGGGAAAGCCTCGCGAGAGCAAGTGGGTGAATTTGGGCTCGCCTATGCAGCGACTTTGGTTTTGGTTGATGCGGCTCGCAGTTTGCGGGATCTGTTCGGCAAGAATGAATTGGTGCGTCGGAAATTGAATGAGGCGTTTGACGATTTTCGTATTCCGGTTGGCAGCTTTGATGAAATACAGCTTTCGTTGACCGACCCTGGCAATGCCTTGCAAATCAAAAGTGCAAATGACTTCTATGAGCAGAATCAGGATTACATCAGTCAGTGCGCAGAAGACGATGAAACGTTAGACGCCGTTGTTGCAGTGATTGAGAGGCTGCGTGACGCGACTGAAGTTGGCAAACGCAAGTACCTCAATGCACGTGTCAGGGAGTTGGGAAGAAACACGCGTGATCGGGTCCTGCTTGGAAGCTTGAGCAAAGCACTCTATGCGATTCAGGAATTGGGAGGTCGGGCAGTTTCTCACCTGAGCAGCAGTCCGGAACATGTGCCATCACTGCCTGCTGGCATTGCCCAAGAGATTCTTGAGTTATTGCAGCCAGGTGATGTGCTTGTCACGCGAAAAGAATATGCATTTTCTAACTATTTTTTACCGGGTTACTGGCCGCACGTTGCTATGTACGTGGGCAATCAGCACGTCGTTGAATCGATGAAGGATGGTGTGCAAGAACGAGAAATGGCGTCACCATTTGGAAATGACTCTGTCGCCGTGATTCGGCCAGTGCTGGATGCTGCAAGTATTCAGCAGGCGATTGGACGTGCAAGGTCCCACGTTGGCAAACCATATGATTTTGATTTCGATTTTACACGCGCTGACCGGCTTGTCTGTACCGAGGTGGTGTATCGAAGCTACGAAGGCTTGGGAGGAATGAAATTTTCACTGGTTCGAAGAGCTGGCCGTCAGACCGTATCAGCCGAGGATCTATTGACGCTCGCACTGGAACAGCAGACGTTTCAGCCGGTTGCCGTTTATTGCTGTGAATTGAGTGATCAATTACTGCACGGTGAAGCAATGGACGAAGTCTTGCGAAAGACGATGGCTGACTCTGGAACCAACATCGACTAGGGCGTGGCCTGAAGCGTTTGCTGTCTGAGCGAACTTCGGTCAAAAATATCGTCAATGGTTTGCAACGCAGAACCGCATGCTGCAGTGCATCCCGCGGGTTGATTGCTTTACCTGTTCAAAATTTTGGTTAGCGAAGGGCTGTTAATAGGTCGCGAACCTGCTCATGAACATCGGTGGTCGCCCGGATGACCAAGACCTTACGCATGGCAAAATACCGGATTGAGCCGGGGCCTCCCCGAGTTTCCCAGAAGTCGGGTGCGATGATGCGCTGAATCAACTCAACCAATTCCCAGCCAGTGTCAGGAACACCGCCAGCTGCCTGCGCGCCGGCGTGTCCTTTGGCTTGGTTTTGCCCTGTTGGTCGGTCATTGTCAGGTGAGGACTGAGAATCGTTGGAATTCGCCGGTTGATTACCATCGCGGCTGCCCGTTGCGTTCTCTGATGCATCACCATGGGCAGCATGTGAATTGTTCTGCGCGTTGTTGCTTTGATAATGCGTGATCGCTGCTGCGATGCTGGATGAGACAGTGGAGGAGAGGTTGGGCGGTCGGGCGACACCTTCGCGTTTAAGTTGCTTTTCGTTTCTCTTAGCAATGGAAATCAGACGTCTTCGAATTCGCGTGGCGTCACCTTGCAGCATTTTGCTGCCGCTGTAGCGAGAGTCCAGCCGAAAAACGACGTACAGATCACACAGTGCGGTTGCCGCAGCATGCTTTTCCGGGCCGCTCTTCAGGACCGCTTCCTGGCGTAGCAAAGCCCTCGCTTCGTTGCCCAGAAGAGTCATCGAAGGCAATTCGCGTTCGGGTGCATTGGCTTGCCCCAACGCGGTGAGGTTGCTGCCGGGGGCTGAGTAGAGCAGTAGTGTCAAGCAAGCAATCGATGCAAAACGTCCATATCCTGTTAGACTGGAGCAGACAGGCAACCGTTCCTGTGGGGTGAACATTTTGCAATCCTTCGAATTTAGTTTTAACGACTACGGAATCATTCCAGATGAACGACCTTGCGATCACTGCCATGCCAAATGTGAACAAGCGGGCAAGCATCGGCGACAAATGTGGGGCATCCCTCGGTTTTGTCCCGCAGTTTAGCAAAGGTTTTAACTTGCCTATGGACGATCAATTGTTCGGAAATCGCTTTGCTATGGCCTGTCGCTTTGCTGTGGCCTGTCGCTTTGCTGTGGCCTGTCAATTGTGCATGGCTTCAGTGCTCATCTTATCGTGGTTCGCAGGAACGGTTGTTGCTGATGAACCGAAAATCGAGAAATACAGTCCGGAGGTGGTTGCCAAGGCAGAGAAAATTTTGAAGCAATGTTCGTTGCGGCGAAGTGGTAAGCAGATTCAGGCGACCGGAACCACGTCGATTACTCGTGGCATTACTGGGTTGGCGCGTGAAAAACGAGAACTCCGCTTGTTGCAAAAAGACTGGGATTCCGGCGGGCTCCGGTTGAATGTGCTTCGACAGCAATTGCAGCAGTTGAAACAGCAGCGTGCTGAATTGAGCTTGCAGTTAGCTCGCGTGGCTGGTGACACGGCTGCGAATAATCGCGTCGTAGGGTTATTGAACGTCAACAATAACCAGATGGGACAGGTGGTCGCAGAACGTGAAAAAACCAAGGCGAGCATGACTGCCAAACGGGCCGTCTTGAGTGAAGCGGAGTCAAAGTATGCAGAGAGGATATTGGCGATCCGGAAACAATTCACGCTGGTCGAAACGACGGTCAGAGAAGCGTTGACTGATAATCAGGTTGCGATCGCGTTGCAGGTCATGCATGTTAATTTTGAGACACCAGCCAACCTGACTTCAGATCAGGTGTTGGCATCGCTCAATAAGCGGGTGGAACGGGTCGAGCAGGAAGTGTTCAGCGAGACCATTCCGTTGCAGGTTGAGAATCGTTCGATGTATGTGAATGTGGTTGTTGGCAACAAGACAACGCGCATGGTGGTGGATAGTGGGGCTTCACTGATTTGTTTGCCTGCCCGAATTGCAGCAGAATTGGGGATCGTGATCTCCCCCGATGCGCCTCAGATGGAATTGGTGGTTGCCAATGGTGACCGGATCAGTGCGCGAGGCGTGGTTTTACCGCGTGTTCGAATTGGGGAATTCGAGGTTGAGAATGTTGATGCGGCTGTTCTTGAGGCGGCTGCAGATGCAGCCGAACCGTTGCTGGGAATGAGCTTCCTTGATCATTTCAAGTTCGAGATCAATGCGGCTGATCGCAGCTTGAAAATGCTGCGTGTAAAGACCGAGTAGCCGAGCGTAAAGCAAGGCGGTAGTCAGCTAGATCAGGTCTCGCAATGATTTCAGTGCGAGCGGTTCTTTGGTGGCCATCGGTTCGCCGTACTTACGATTAATAAGACGGCCCCAGTTGGCAGCGTCATCGCGAACACGATCCACCATGGTGGGTGGTTCGGTGGGTCGACCCTGGATGAACTGACTTTGGTAAGCGAGCACTGATTCTAATTTTGTTTCCCAGTGGTCACTGATATCGATGATCCAGTCGGGTTGTACAGCCAGTCGTAGGTGGATGCAAAAGTAATAGTAAATGCGTTCGGGGTGATAACGCTCACCTGGCATCTCTGTTTTGCTGAGTTTGGACCAGAAACGGGCTGCTTCGATCAATTGGGTTGCAGCGACGTGGTCAGGATGCGCATCTTCCCAGTAGGGGGCAAAGACCCAGCGTGGGCGAAGCATGCGAAAGTAACTTGCGATCAGTTCGCGTGCCTCGAGGGTCGGTTCAAGTTTGCGATTGGGCAATCCAGCGTTACCACGCCAGGCGACACCGAGGGTTTCTGTCGCTTTGAGAGTTTCCTGTCTCCGCAGAGCTTCGCTGCCGTGCGGGGTGGGCTCGCCGCTTGTCAGGTCAAGGATTCCAACCTGCCAGCCTTCGGCAACCATTTTTGCGATGGTGCCTCCCATGCCCAATTCAGCATCGTCAGGGTGCGGAGCAACGACTAAGAAATCGAGTGCACGATCGACGATCAGCTGGCTTGGTGGCTCAGTGTGAATGGTGGCGTTCACTTGGGCTCCCAAACTCAGCTACGCGCCTTGAGCAGACTTTCGACTGCCTCGACGGGAACGGGAATGCCACGCAGGGTTCCGTCAAGGACGATGTTCTCTCCGACAACGCCTTGGAAGGACGCAACGATCATGCGACCGCGGCGGTTTTTTATCAGTTTGACCA
>CAJXTM010000500.1 GCA_913061385.1 uncultured Rhodopirellula sp.
TGGCACTGTCCTGTGGCACTGTCCTGTGGCACTGTCCTGTGGCACTGTCCTGTGGCACTGTCCTGTGGAGCAATCGCCGGTTGAGAGTGGTATGCGTCTGCTCGCGACATAGAAATGGCTACCCGAGGACAGAGCTCACAAGAGCGGGGATAGCGTGAACACGATGCGGTGAACTGGGTGCCAGTTAACGTCTCTCTAAAGAGGACGCGGATTCCAGCAACGCTTCTGGCAATGCCTCGCATTCCAGTTGGAAGACGCGTGCCGCCAGCGATTCCGCTGTGTCGTCCTTGGCGACCGCACAGCAGCGTTGCAGAATAATTGGGCCGTTGTCGTAATCATTGTCCACGTAGTGGACCGTGCAGCCACTGAACTGCACCCCGCGGTTTAGGGCAGCTTGGTGGACCCGATTCCCATACATTCCTTCGCCGCCGAAGCTTGGCAACAGTGATGGATGTATGTTGATCACTCGTCTCGCATAATCATTGGGGATGCGGACGTGCTTCAGGAAGCCCGCCATCACTACAAGCCGGATTCCCTGTTCACGGCATGGGCCGAACATTGCTTCGGTATAGTCGTCCGGTTCGGCAAACGCAGATTTCAATACAACACGCGTCTCAATTCCTGCGTCACGCGCGATTTGAACTCCCCGAACTTTGCTACTGCTGCTGATGGCAAGTTGGAACTCAATGTTGCCCAGGATCCCTTTTCGTTGGTAGTCGATCAAGTTTTGCAGGGATCGCCCACCTCCGCTCAGGAATACGGCGACGGCAACGGGTGCTTTGGATGCGGTCATCCTTGAACCTTTCTAACGAATACTTGGCCTGCGTCGGTCGTCACTGCATCAACACCTTCCATTTGCGAAGTTGCAAGATTTGTGGCGAGAGTTTCCTGACAGATCATATCGCGGTGCTCCTCAATGGCAGCGATCACCATCTCATCCATGGGTAACACACTGACCTCGATCCGATCTTCGTAGTCGCAGGCAATTTCCTTACGCTGGTTTTGGATCGTCCGAATGATGTCCTTTGCGACACCCTCGCGTCGCAGGTCATCAGTCACTTCGGTGTTAAGCACAACAACACAGCTTGGACCTTGTGCTGCAGCCCAACCTTCGCGTGCCTTTAAGCGAACTTCGATATCGTCGGTGTCCAGACTCAGAGGTCCGTCCGGCAGTTCGATGGTCACAGATCCGTTTTCCTGCAATGCATTGAGCAATGCATTGCCGTCAGCCTCCTGCAATGCTTTTTTGACCGCAGGTACCTGTTTGCCAACTTTGGGTCCAAGGCGTTTGAAGTTTGGCACAACGGTGTATTGGACGTATTGGTCACCATCGGTGGTGTATTCAACAGCCTTGACGTTCAATTCTTCACGGATCAGAGCGTTGTGGTTTTCGAGCCAGGCGATTCGAGTGTCATCAGTCAACACGACCTCGACGCGATTCAGTGGAAGCCGAACCTTGAGTTTTGCTTCAGCGCGTGCTGCACGACCGAGCGAGGCGATTTCCCGCAGCAATTTCATCGAAGCCGACAAGTCTTCGTCAATGTGCTCTTCCTTGGCGTTGGGGTAGTCACAGAGGTGTACACTTTTGAGCGTAGCGCCATCAAACGGTTCTGTCAGCTTTTGCCAGAATGTTTCGGCAAGGAAAGGAACGAACGGCGCGATTAACTTGGTGACTTCAATCAGGGTTTCGTAGAGCGTCCAGTAAGCGTCTGATTTGTCTTGGGCGTGCTCGGTTTCGTCAGCGTTGGCCCAGAATCGGCTGCGACTGCGTCGAACGTACCAATTGCTCAAACTGTCAACGAGAGCATTGATGGATTGGCATGCGTTGTAGTTATCAAACGCGTCCATACGCTCGGTGACCGTCTTGATCGTGCGGCTGAGTTCCGACAGAATCCAGCGATCAATCTCGCTTCGTTCCGAAGCAGGGCGATAATCCGGGGCAGTGGAGAGTGAGTCTTGGCTCAACTGGTCGTCTGCGCCACTGGCTGTGGTGGGGTCGAATCCGTCAATTTCCGCATAAATTGAAAAGAAACTGGCGACATTCCAAAGCCGGAGCAGGAATTCCGGGATGGATTCTTTGATCGACTGTTCTCGATAACGAATCGCGGTCCAAGGCGGTTGTCCGGCAAAGAAGAACCAGCGAAGTGCGTCAGCTCCATATTTTTCGAAGATCTCATTGGGCTCCCGGTAATTTCGCAAGCTCTTACTCATCTTGTTGCCATCTTCGCCAAGCATCAGCCCAAGAACAATGCAATTGCGATAGGGATGCGGGTACGGCTCGTCAGCCTTGAGTGGGGCCTGTCGATCAGCGGTTGTGCTCCCTTCTTCGTGAATGTTTGCCCCCTCGCCAAATAACATGGTGCTGATAGCAAGCTGGCTGTAGAACCAACCGCGGGTTTGGTCCAATGCTTCGCTAATGAAATCAGCAGGGAACTGATCCTGAAACGATGTGTCGTTTTTATGCGGCCAGCCCCACTGGGCAAACGGCATCGCTCCGCTGTCGTACCAGCAGTCAATGACTTCCGTCACTCGTTTCATGCGGCCACCCTCGGCAAAGGGCGACGTATAAGTTAGGGCGTCGATGTAGGGTTTGTGTACCCGCAAGTCATCGACCAGTTCGGGGTTGGCAGCTTTTGCTTCTTCCCAAACCTCGGTCCCTTGCAAACCAGGCTTATTGAGGACTTCTTCGTAACATCCCATCGCTTCCATGCGACCCGTCTGATCGCAAACCCAGATTGGGAGCGGAGTGCCCCAGTAACGCTCTCTCGATAAGGCCCAATCAACATTTGACTCGAGGAAGTTACCGAACCGTCCATCACGGATGTGCTCAGGTGACCAACCAATCTTTGAATTGTTTTTCAGCATCAGGTCGCGAAACTTGGTGGTGCGGATGAACCAACTTCGTCGCGGGTACTGGATCAAGGGGTCTTGAGAAGCTCGCCAACAAAAAGGGTACTCATGGAGGTATTGCTCTTGGTGAAGAAGTTTTCCCGCATCTTTAAGTGCGCGTGTCAAAGGCTTGTCCGCATCTTTGACCCAGGTTCCTTCCATGGAGGGAAAGTCTGATGTGAATTTTCCATCCGGGCCAACGGCGCACAAGAGTTCAGGGCTCTCGCCTTCGATAAACCGTTTTTGTTCTTCCACTAAGACTTCGTGGTCCACTTCACCAAACGCCGGTGCCTGATGAACTAGGCCACTCCCTGAATCGGTGGTGACAAAATCGGCGGCCACGACTCGCCAATAGTGATGCTGGGTGTCACCGTTCAACAATGTGCCCGACGGGTCACCGGTTGCCTGTTGGTAATCCTCGAAGGGGGGGTGGTAACGCTGTCCAATCAGGTCACCTGCCGAGATGTCTTCAATGAATTCCAAATCGCGTTTTAATTTTGCAGAAATGGTTTCGATCAGAGTCTTGGCTAGAATCAGCTCATGGCCGGTTTCCGTGTCGCGGGCTACGGCGTATTGGATCGCGGTGGGGTGTACTGCGGCAAAAACATTACTTGGTAGAGTCCACGGGGTGGTGGTCCAGACCACCAGTGACCGAGCAGGATTTTCCACTAACGGGAATAGCACATAGACGCTCGGGTCGGCAACCTCGCGGTATCCTTGCCCCACTTCGCCGGCAGAAAGTGCTGTTCCGCCTTGAGGCCACCACCAGACAATTTTATGGCCCTGAAATAACAGGCCTCGATCAAACAGGTTTTTCAGGCTCCACCAAACGCTCTCGACGTAACTTTGGTGGTACGTGACGTAGGCTTCCTCCAGATTTACCCAAAAGCCGAGTCTGCGAGTGAGTTGCTGCCACTCCTGCATGTAGCGCCATACGCTCTGCTGACACTTCTGAATGAATGGTTCTTCGCCATAGGCCTCGATATCTTCTTTGCTGTGGATACCAAGTTCTTTGCCTACTTCGACTTCGACCGGTAGTCCGTGGGTGTCCCAGCCGGCTTTTCGTTCGCAGCGGTAGCCACGCATCGTCTTGTAGCGAGGAAAAACATCCTTAATGCTTCGGGTTAGGCAGTGCCCGGGGTGTGGCATGCCGTTGGCCGTTGGGGGGCCCTCATAGAAGACAAACGATGGGCCGTCCTGACGTCGCCGCAGCGATTCACGATAGATTTCGTTTTCGTCCCAAAATTCGAGAACATCTTGTTCTAAGGAAGGAAAACTGGGACTGGTGGCGAGGGCGCGAAAAGCGGACATGGGCAGTCTGGGAAAACGAGATCAACCGTGTGTGAGTGCGTTGTCGGTTTGCCATTCCGAATTCCTTCCGAATGCCCGCCAACGCGATAGCAAGATTGTACGGTTCTGACCGGAAAGCGGCGAGGTCATGACTGCAGTCCTGTGCTCAGATCCTTTGTCGTTTGGTCGTAGCCGTAAATGCAATACGCTAATCCGTATAAAATCTGTCTCTTATACACATCTCCGAGCCCACGAGACC
>CAJXTM010000501.1 GCA_913061385.1 uncultured Rhodopirellula sp.
GAGATCAGCCTCGGTCTCGTGGGCTCGGAGATGTGTATAAGAGACAGATACTAACGGTTGCTGGGTCGGTGATCGGAACATGCTACGCTGGTTTTCGTATGTCAACTGCCACGTAAACTGGTGGCCAGATTCGTACTGTGAGTTCGTGGTTATGCACTTGATGTGGAGAAATGATGAAAATTGAACTTCGGATGTTTTGCGTTCTGATTGCTGGGCTTTGCTATGCGGGTTTTTTAGAGCAAGCGTGGGGGCAGGCGGAGAAGGAAGACGGTTATAAATCGCTTTTCAATGGTGAAAACCTCGAACACTGGGTGATTCCAGAAGGTGATGGTGGGCATTGGAAGGTGCTGGATGGTGTGATCGATTACGACTCGCGAAGTGAAGCAACAGGAGATAAAAATCTTCGGACCCGCGAGGAGTTTGGAGACTTTATCTTGAAAATCGATTGGCGAATCAAGCAGACAAGCGGGTTGTATGACATACCTGTTGTGTTGAGTGATGGCAGTTACCTGAAGGATGCTGCGGGTAAGAAGATTACCATCAAGACATCTAATGCAGACTCAGGTATTTATTTACGGGGTGCATCGAAGGCGCAGCTGAATATATGGTGCTGGCCGGTGGGTTCGGGCGAGGTTTATGGAGTGCGGCACAAGGAAACCACACCTCCTGAAGTAAGGGCGGGTGTGACTCCGAAAATCAAAGCAGACAATCCGGTAGGGCAATGGAACCAGTTTGTGATTATCCTCGTGAAGGATCGGGTTACTGTCTATCTCAACAATCACATGGTTCTTGAAAATGCTCTGTTGCCGGAAATCCCGGAAAGGGGGCCCATAGTTTTGCAGCATCATGGTGGACCGGATAAGGATGGGAAGTTGCGTCCAGCGTCCAGTCTCGTGCAGTTTCGAAATGTCTGGATCAAATCACTCGATCCGTAGTCGTTGATATGCGAATGGACCTGCAAGACACAGTTGAGCTGTGAACTGGGAATTCTTGTGGCCAAGGAATGCGATCGGAATCATGGTGCGTTAATGACGGAAGAAATGGTAATTGGTTTGGCCAATGAACTTGCGCAAAAACAGTTGAAAATTGTGTTTGCAGAGAGTTGCACGGGTGGACTTGTTTCTGCAGAGTTGGCTGGAGTTCCGGGGATTTCGGAGTGGCTTTGTGGATCATCGGTGACATACCGATGTGCTACCAAAGTTGCTTGGCTGGGGGTGGATGCCGACCATATCGAGCAACACACGGCGGTAAGCAGTGGGGTCGCACTGCAAATGGCAGTCGGTGTGCTTGCAAAAACACCGGAAGCTGACTTAGCGCTGTCGATTACGGGTCATCTTGGCCCTGGGGCCCCCGAAAGTATGGATGGGCTCGTTTTTGTTGGAATCGCTAGACGTGAACAGTGGGACGGTCCAGCTACGGACGTGATTCGGCACGTTCTGGTAACGAAGGAACGCCTTGTAAGGCAGCGCGAAGCCGCGAGCTTCGTTTTGTTAACAGCTTTAGAGCGGATGTAGGGCTGGGGCATGTTTGTGCAGTGCCGCCAGTGAGAGTACGGCTGAATTCATTGCTGCAGATCTTCATCGTTTCAATCGTCTGTTGAAGCCTTTGAAGTTTGTGACACTGTGTTTTCTGCAGTCTTATTCTTTTGCCAATCCGCGTACCGGTTTCATTAATTGGTTGATAACCAAACTGAGCTGGTCACGGTAGGTCGCGCGGATGGGGTAATTGCAGGGGAGCTGAAAACGAGTTTGTTTAAATGTAAGTCAGGTTCAATGGCATGGGTTTTCTGCCCAGCGTGCTGGGGATTTGTTGGGTGAGCAACTTGACTCGGTCGAGTGCATGTCCGAGGTGTTTACTTTTTTTTTCGTGATGCAATTCAGATGATGTCATGAGTTGCATCTGGCCATCAGACGTTCAGACGTTCAGACGTCGGGGTGGCGGTGGTCGTTGTGTGATCTCATCTCAGTTGCTGCGAATCCCCATGGTGGTTTTGAGGTTACTTTTGAAGTCTAACACGGTTTGTGCGGTGGATAGCGATTTCGGTGATAGTTGAACAACCATACGGGCGGTTTTGTGGCGAGAGCATGAGAAAAAATCGGGTCACAGGTCCGACATACCGTTCCGGTCGGTTAGCATGAGAGAGACAGTCTTTCCTATTCGTATCCTCGGAGTTGTTGAATGCTCTCTAAATTCGTTCCTCTTTTGTTGCTGGTTGGGTTGTTTTGTGCGTCGTTTGTGATAGCAGACGAGCTTCCTGATACAGGCCAGCGTGATGGAATCAAACCTCGTAATGTCGTGTTTGTTCTGACAGATGACCATCGATACGACGCCATGGGTTTCATGGGGCATCCGTTTTTAGAAACACCACATCTTGATTCGCTTGCGTCTAACGGAGTGCATTTGAAAAATGCGTTTGTCACGACATCGCTTTGTTCGCCCAGTCGAGCATCAATCTTGACTGGTTTGTACACGCACAAGCATCGCGTGATCGACAATAATCGTTTGGTGCCTGAGGGCACTCTATTCTTCCCGCAATTTCTACAGCAAGCAGGTTATGAGACGGGTTTTATTGGGAAATGGCACATGGGGGGGGCACACGACGACCCGCGACCTGGATTCGACCATTGGATCAGTTTTCGGGGGCAGGGGAATTATTTGCCACCGGGGCCGAAGTACACGCTCAATGTCAACGGGAAACGCGTGAAGCAAAAGGGGTACATCACTGATGAACTGACTGACTACGCAGTCGATTGGCTGGAACAGCAAAAAGATGCGGAGAAACCATTCTTTTTGTATCTGTCGCACAAGGCTGTTCATTCAAACTTTACTCCTGCGAAACGGCATGAGGATCGTTACAAGGATTCTGATCTGAGTTTCCTTCCGCGAGGAAAAGATATCAGTGCCTCCAAAGATGCGCCACGGTGGGTGCGTGACCAACGAAATAGTTGGCATGGAATTGACTTCAGTTATCACGGCGACAGAGGCTTGGACTATCTGTATCGACGCTATTGTGAATCGGTATTGGCTGTAGATGACAGCGTGGGACGTGTTTTGCAGCAGTTGAAGGACATGGGCATTCACGATGAGACGCTTGTCGTTTATATGGGTGACAATGGGTTCATGTGGGGTGAGCATGGGCTCATCGACAAGCGGGTTTCCTATGAAGCCTCCATACGCGTGCCGATGATGATGCAGTGCCCGGATCTTTATGAAGGTGGCAAGGTCGTCGAGAATGTTATTGGGAATATTGATATTGGGCCGACGATTTTACACGCTGCCGGACTTGGTACGCCCGCTTACATGGACGGGGTGAGTTTCCTGGATCTACCGAATCAACCAGACATGGATTGGCGAGACTATTTTCTCTACGTCTATTATTGGGAAAAGAATTTTCCCCAGTCTCCAACGCAGTTTGCATTGCGTGGTGATCGATTCAAGTACATCACGTATTACGGTTTGTGGGATGTTGATGAACTCTATGACTTGAAGACTGATCCCGGTGAGACGAATAACTTGATCAATAACCCCGATTACAAAACTGTCGCCAAGGATTTGGAGAATCGGCTCTACTCAATGTTGGGCGATGCTGGTGGCATGGATATCCCAATGAATCAGCCGCGAGGCAATTCGCAAAATAAGCGTTGGGAAGCACGTGGCGGAAAAGAAGCTGCTGAGTTCCCGAAGTCAATTGTGGTGGAAAAGCCTCTGAATCGCCAAGCAAAGTGAGATCGATCGTGAGAGTTGTTCATGTCGTTTTGATGGCTGCGTTTTGCACGTTTAATTTGCAGGCGCAGTCACCCGGTGGAGGCCGGTCGGGTTCTGTGAAAGCGGGTACCAGTTCAACACAGAGATTGGCCAGTTCAGCACAACAGGTGACCACTGGACAGAAAGCGGAGCCGAAGAAACAGAAGGCGAAAAAGGTACCGTCACCCTTTCAGTGGGTGAATCCGCTGCCAAAGGCACATGCGGTTGGGCTCAGGCAGGAGACGTTTTCTAGTCCCAGCATGGGGGTCGATGTTGGCTACTTGATTTTGTTACCTGAAGGTTACAGGGCATCAGAGCAGCGTTATCCCGTCGTCTACTACCTGCATGGGGGGCGGCCCGGGAACGAATGCAAAAGTCATCGGCTTGCTGAACCCATCCGCACTCTGATGAAAGGCTCCGGATTGATGCCCGTGATTTATGTGTTCGTCAATGGCGGCCCTGTCAGTCATTACAACATGCCACGAGAAGAGAAATCGCAGGGAGCCAGTGTTTTCATTAATGAATTGATTCCACATGTTGATCGTACTTACCGTACGATCGCAGATCGTTCTGGGCGAGCATTGGAAGGGTTTTCGCAGGGAGGGCGTGGCACCATGCGTCTTTCGCTGCGTCATCCAGATGCTGTCTCTTATACACATCTGACGCTGCCGACGACTCCTTACGTGTA
>CAJXTM010000502.1 GCA_913061385.1 uncultured Rhodopirellula sp.
CGTGGGCTCGGAGATGTGTATAAGAGACAGGGTGAACGCCCCCAGGTGCAACCAAAAAAGTACTCGCTTCTAGCTTCTGCCCGTGGACGGCCTCCGCCACATTGAACCCGCAATCAGTCGTCAGTCGATCTGAGAGATGTTTAGTGAAAGCCGCGGGCATGTGTTGGACGATAATGACGGGAACCGGGAAATCACCGCCAAGTTTGGGAATTAGTTTTGCAAGTGCTTGCGGTCCGCCCGTGGAAACACCGATCACAACCGCGTCAATCTTGTTGCGTTGTGCGAATTTCTTGGGTGCAGACAGGGGAGGTGTTTTTACCTTCACTGGCGGAATAACGCGTGGCTTAGCTGCGGCTTGTTTTACCTTGGGTATCAATTCTTCAATGATCGCGAGTTTTCCTGCCTGTGCATCCGCCATGTAAGCCCCGCCAGGCTTCATCACGTAGTCTTTTGCGCCGAGCATGAGAGCCTCGATCGTCGCGGATGCGCCTCGCTGCGTCAGGCTACTGAACATCACTACGGGCGTTCGATCTCTCTGTTTCCGTAATTCCTTTAGCATTTCTAATCCGTTCATCCGCGGCATTTCAATGTCGAGTAGGATGACATCAGCTTGACATTGTTTTAGTTTGGCGAGCGCGATGACACCGTCGGCAGCTGTGTTTACTACCGTCAATTCCTCATCTTCTTGAAGCAGCTTGCTGACGATACCTCGCACAACGACGGAATCATCGACAATCAGCACGCGAATGGTTGCTTCTTCGCCGATTGGCTTGCTCTGATTCTCGAGTGCAACTTTGGTTTCACCGTATTTAACGGATGAGCTCACTGCCGGGCTGGAATGCTCAGCAGGAAGGGTTTTGTTTTCCGGCTGCACGCCGATCGAAATAAGCGTTTTCCGCAGTGTCGCGAGCGTCACCGGCTTGTGGATAAAATGACTGGCACCGGCGTTGCGTGCCTCGTCTCTTGCCGTTGGTTTGGCTTCCGCCGTGACAACCAAGACTGGAATGTCAGCGTACTCACGCTTGGCCTTTACGGCTTGGATGAATCGCAAACCATTGAGTACTGGCATGTTCCAATTGACAACGAAGACATCGGGCTTGTTATGGACAGACAAACGCTCAAGCGCCTGTTGACCATTCTCAGCTTCGGTGGTTTCGAAACCCATTGTTTGCAGCATCTTTGTCAAGATACTACGAACCGGTTTCGAGTCGTCGATTACAAATGCACGCATGGTGTGATGCTACCGAAAATTCAAGCGTGGCGGTACTGTTCGACGAGCGAACGTAAGTCAGCGGCCATTCTGGCCAGCTCTTGTGCGGACATCTGCATGTTTCCGGCACCTTCAGCGGTACTTTCGGCAGCTGACACAACCTGGGTGATGTTTTGGGCAATCTCAGAACTCCCAACCGCGGCCTCGCACACGTTACGACTTATTTCACAGGTCGTTGACGTTTGTTGCTCGACTGCACTGGCTATTGTGTTCTGGAAGTCACTGATCTTATTGATGATGACCCCAATTTTGACAATGGCATCCACAGCCTCACCCGTGTCCTCTTGGATCGCATCAATCTTTTGCCGAATGTCTTCGGTGGCGCGTCCCGTTTCATGTGCCAATTCCTTGACCTCGTTTGCGACAACGGCGAAGCCTTTTCCAGCGTCTCCCGCACGTGCTGCTTCGATGGTTGCGTTCAATGCAAGCATATTTGTCTGTTCAGCGATCGAAGTGATGACTTTGATCACCTCGCCAATTTCCGAACTACTCTGCCCAAGTTTTGTGATGCGATCATTTGCGTCCGACGCAACTCGTACCGATTCACTTGCCACCCTAGCCGCCTCGTTCGCACTCTCCGAGATCTCACGGATACTGGCGGTGATACTTTCAACCCCTGAAGATACGGTATGTGCGTTTTGACTGACTTGCTCAGCAGCGCTAGAAACCACATTGGCTTGGGCCGTTGTTTGTTCTGCATTTGAGCTCATCTGATGGCTCACCGACGTGAGTTCCTCGGATGCACCAGCCAGTGAGGTTGTATTATCGGCGATCCCATCGACGAGTGCTGCCTGCCGAGCCGCCTCTTGCGTGAAACGCCTCGAGAAACGATAGGAAATCCAAAGCACAAGGATGGCAGTGATTACGCAGATGAGCACGGAGTAGAATGCAATTTGTACAACTGGTCGCCGAACCTCGGATAATTCTACTTCGGACATGAGCGCCCAGTGCCTTGCATCCTCATTTCCTTCGGCGTCGATATCAACTGTTAGTGGCTGCCACGAAGACAGCACCTGACGTCCGCGATAGTTCTTAATGATTGCGTTTCCGGATTCATTGCGATCCAAAGCACTGAGGACAGCATCGGTGTTTACACTCACGTCTGAGTTGATGATCGTCGTATCAACTCCAAGTTCGTTTAGGAAACGTGAGTCATTACGAAAGAGGTGATCTGAGCCCACTGCATACGTCTCTCCACTTTCACCAAGCCCGGTTCGCTCAGAGAGTATGTCATTGATGCGTCCGATTGGCATTTGAAAAATCGCCACCCCAATTTTTTTGTCGCCATCGAAAATGGGGGACGCAATGAAGCTTGCGGCAGCTTCATATGATGGCGGATACGT
Organism: uncultured Rhodopirellula sp.; assembly: GCA_913061385.1. Classification (GTDB taxonomy): domain Bacteria; phylum Planctomycetota; class Planctomycetia; order Pirellulales; family Pirellulaceae; genus Rubripirellula. The sequence continues at coordinate 2,614 of CAJXTM010000502.1, forward strand.
CTGGTAGTCAACGAATGCCACAGAGTCTTTCCAGCTTGATTTAGCTGCTTCACTGAAGGCACGGCCAAGGTTCGTTGATGCATAGGGACCATCGCGTAGCGATGTCGCGTAATCAACCTCCTTGAACACCGAGTAAACAATGTCACCACTGACAATATCGACGAGAAAGATGTCGTAGTAGCCGAACTTCTCTAGGTAATTGCGAATGATGGGGTGATACAGCTTATGCGATTCGCTATACCCAGACCCGTCTGCAGCCTGGTCCAGCAAGTCCTTGCTGCCCAGTTCATTTGGGTTGTTTTGGATGTACTCATATTGAAGAGAAATAGCGTCACCGTCCAGTGGAACCACTAACCGGTCCACCAGTGATTGCACGTTGGTGTCATTCGATTCATTTTCGAGGCCGTACTTGCGGCCGAACTCAGCCTTGTAGAAACGTTCCATTTTGGTCCGCATCTGTGCCAATTGACCCTCAGTGACCTCGTTATCAAGTTGAACGGAGGTCATGCCTTTTTCGAAATCTGACATGGCTTGAATCACCATGCGATCTTCAGAGAATGTCTGAATCTGATCTTGGATCGAATGAAAGTAACTCTGAATCTGGTTAGCCTTGATTGTTCGCACCGCGGCCAGACGATCGGTAGCCTCTTTCATGATTGCGTTGGACGCAAGCAAATACATCGATAACCCGAGCACCATGAGCGGTATGAGGGAGATCGCCAGCAATGAAATGAGGAGACGATTTTGGAAGATCCGTCGAATCATTCCGGCAAAGCGGCCAAGACTGCGTTGTTTCGTCATTGAGGTTTGATCATTCATGTTCAATCTCTAGTTGAAAAGTCGGCCCGGTGCGGAGCAACCAATGCGTATGTTTCGGTGGTGTAAGGTTTGAATATTCAGAATACGAATCGAAGGGTATTTCAGCTGGATAGCGGCACAACTTGCAGGCCAGCACGCGTGGACCGGTTTTCTGGCAACGCGTCGCGCAGACACTGTGAGATGTCGGCCACTTGAATGGCGTCAAGCATGATCAGCAGGCGGTCATTGAGTTTGAAACAGCCGGTCACAAATTGCTTTTCAGTTTCAGTCAAAGTTTCAGGTATTTGCTCATGGATTTCGTCACTCAGCGTCATGATGTCGACCAATTCATCCACAAGAAAACTAAGAACGCCGTCATCAGTCCGTACGACGATGTTGATAGGGGGTTTGGCATCAGGTCGGTCGGTGAGTCCGAGCCGTTGACGTAGGTCCACAGCCATCACTATCTGACCACGCAGGTTCAGAAGACCAGTGACCAAGGGTGGTGTAAGTGGAACCGGCGTGCATTCCTGATATCGGAAGACCTCTTGGATGAAGTGCACGTCAATCCCGAACAGATGGCCGCCGAGAGTGAACGCACAGACCTGCCTTTGTCCGTTGTGGAAGGAGTGATTCATACGCTTGCTCCTATATCTGTGGCTTCATCGATGCCGTATTTCTTGAGGATTGAGCCAATGTCCAGGACATCAGTTACCTTTCCTTCAATGACGGCTGAACCTCGAATGGGATTTTCCGGGGCGTTCGTCATCCGCATGGGACCCTGTTGATCGGCGACATCCACGATTTCGCGTACTGTGATGCCTGCATGGTTGCCGTTGAAGTTGATGACAATCGCTTTGATGGTTTCATCCCCACCGCCTACCCGCGTATCTGTTTCGCTGAGTTTCTGTTCGGGCTCACCTAGAAGGTCCGCCAGAGGCAGCAGCGGCATGATTTGACCGCGGTATTGAACCTGTCTCTTATACACATCTGACGCTGCCGACGACTCCTTACGTGTA
>CAJXTM010000503.1 GCA_913061385.1 uncultured Rhodopirellula sp.
CTACACGTAAGGAGTCGTCGGCAGCGTCAGATGTGTATAAGAGACAGCAACTAAATAAGAGCCTGATCAGCAATCTCACGCCGTAGTAAAGCAAAATCGGAATGACGATATAGGTAAAAAGATAAAGGTCCATATTTCTCGCTCTGCAAACAACACAGAAGTTAAGGAGCACGCAAATCAAATGATCGACGAAACATGCGTTGCTGTTCGTTGGGTCGTTGGGGGGTAGGTCTCGCTCTCCTCGAACCTTTGCCGCACTTCCAAACGCATGCCTGTGGGCAGGGGATGTTATAACGTTGAATGCCAAATTATGCTTGGTTCAGATCTTTCACTATCCATCCATCAGTGATGGTGGTGTCTTCCCACGTTCAAGCCGAATTGAAATTGGCCCAACCAGCCCGCAGATCAAAAGCAGGCTCATGAAGATCAGAGTTACCACATTTCGGCGTGATCAGATCTCGTTGACGCAAATGAGACTGACTCCGTTGGGTGTGATGATGCGGAATGCCATCAAGTTTACCACCACGCGAAAAGGTAAGTAAATGCCGATGGTTGTGACGGCGGGGCGAATCTCTCAATTTTGACTTGCCACCAAACGTGGATCTTAAACAGACCACAAGTTTGTCGCGGCCCTCAGAAAGAACAGGGGGTTGTGTGCAGGGCTACACCCGATGGTGCACCTTTTGCTGCTTGAAATCCTCAACGGCCTATTGAAAAAACGGATTTTTAGGTGAAGGCGATCACGCTTTGGAATGGCTTGGACCCCTAGGGCCGCAGCAAACGGCAATGGAAAACACCGGCAGATCTCATCTTTTGCTTGATTGAATCGATCGAGATGTGCATCGTGGGAGCGGAGCATCGTGCGTATTGTTTGCGGTTTGTGGCGGGTCCCGGAGGCTGTCAGTGCCAATGTGGGGCTGCTGTCTCAGTGACCTCATCGAATCAGGCCTATCCCATTTGCCCCGCTGTGTTTACGCTTTCACGTCGTGTTTACCGATTCAGCGAGCCTCTCAGTGACGAGGTCGCTGACTGGGCTATCCGCTTGTGCACCGGGGCAAAGCATCCTCGGTCAGTTCATTTCTTCCTATTGCTCGTGTTGAATTGACCCCGTTTCGGTCGAATTTACAGCACTGCCAACGAGCATTTCTGTTTCAAGTAGTTTTCCATGCCTGTTCCGCAAGTCGCCATCGTCGGACGCCCAAACGTCGGCAAGAGCAGCCTTTTCAATTGGTTAGCGCGTCGTCGGTTGGCTATTGTCGATGATTATTCCGGTGTCACCCGCGATCGCATGACGACCTTGATCGAAGCAAATGAACGCTATTTCGAGCTGATCGATACCGGAGGAATGGGTGTCGAAGATGAAGATAACTTGACTGACGATGTTCGACATCAGATCGAGTTGGCGATCGCTGCAGCAGATGTGATCCTGTTGGTGGTTGACACACAAACCGGTTTGATGCCACTGGATGACATGGTTGCCGAACGGTTGAGGGGTGTAGAAAAACCGGTCATTCTTGTCGCCAACAAAACTGACCAAGAGCATCAGGAAATTCAGTCAGAAGAATTTCACAAACTGGGCCGAGGGCATGTGCTGTGTACCAGTACCACGCAGAACCGGAATCGCGATCGCTTGCTGGAATTGATTGCTGATCGCTTGCCAGATCCGGTTGATGAGACCGTTACGACGCCACAAATGAAGTTGACGATTGTTGGACGCAGGAACGTCGGCAAGAGTACGTTTGTGAACACGCTCGCTGAAACAGAACGTATGATTGTCAGTGAGGTTCCGGGAACCACGCGTGACAGTGTGGATGTGCATTTTGAGATCGATGGACAAACCTTTGTAGCGATTGATACGCCCGGTTTACGCAAACGTAAAAGTCAGCGGACTGACCTCGAATATTACGGTATGCATCGTGCGCAGCGAGGGGTGCGACGTGCGGACGTGGTATTGATGTTCTTTGACGCTACAGAAACCATCAGTAAAGTTGACAAGCAACTGATGGGCTACGTCATGGAGAATCACAAACCGTGTATTTTCGTGATCAATAAATGGGACATGCTGCACGGTTCCATCTCCACAGATCGTTGGGTCAGTTATCTGCGAGCCCAGTTCCCAACACTTGCTTACGCCCCGATTGCGTTCATCACGGGTCAGACTGGCAAGAACGTGAAGACATTGTTGAATCATTCGACAATGTTGTTTAAACAAGCTCGCGAACGTGTTTCGACGGGAGTGTTGAACCGCTTGATCAAAGCTGCGGTTGAAGCACATCAACCACCGCTTTATCAAAATAAACGACCCAAAATCTATTACGCCACGCAGGTGTCAACTGAACCACCAACGGTTGTCTTGATGTGCGGTGAACCCAAAGCGTTTGGGAATGACTATCGTCGGTATCTGTTGGGTGTGCTACGCGATCATCTGGCCTTTGGTGAAGTGCCGATCAAACTGTATCTCCACCGACGCAATCGCAACGACAAGATTCCTGAAGGGATCAACTGATCGGTATCACCAGTGGAGGTGTCACCGGTCGTTTCTGGGTAGGCTTAGATGCTGGCAGCGATTGAATCATGCCAACATGTGCTCGGGTTTTGCGATTGGTTGGCTGCATGGTTCCGACCGACACGGTTTTTATGTCTGGTGGCGGTCTCGTAGAAGCGATGTGGGACGTTCGCTACTTTTTACTAGCTTTCTGTTCCCACCAAGCTTTCCATCGGTCCGCCATAGCGGTGACTTTTTCGGGGTCTTTTGCAGCCAGGTTTTGAGTCTCGGTCGGATCGGATTCAAGATCATAAAGTTCCCAATCCTTTGATGCATGTTTGACCAGTTTCCAGTTCTTGTCGCGAATTGCTTGCGACTTGCCGAATTGCCAATACAGAGGCCATTGACGTGCCATTTGCTTGCCTTGCAGGATTGGAACAAGCGATTGCCCAGGCAAAGTATTATCAGTTTTTGCACCGGCAAGGTCGAGCATCGTCGGCATGAAATCGATTAGGTGACCCGGGTGGTCTGTCTTTGAGTTCTGCATGATCTTCCCAGGCCAATGAGCGATCATCGGGGTGCGGGTTCCGCCTTCGTAGTCGGTTGTTTTGTATTGGCGATAGGGAGTGTTGGATGCGTTGGCCCACGGGCGACCCTGGGTGAGATAGCTGGTCACTTCCCAGGGCATGGTGCCCTTCACCGTTGAGCGATCTGCTGAGTCGTTGCATGCACCATTGTCTGACAAAAAGAAAATCACAGTGTTGTCAGCCTTCCCCGTCTGCTCAAGTTTTCGAAGAATCCGCCCGATGTTTTGATCCATCCGATCGATCATCGCGGCATAGGTTGCCATGCGGAGATCCCACCAATCAACCTCGCTGGGCTTGATTGAGCTCCATGCAGGAATCGAACGATCACGCTTGGAAAGAGTGGCTCCACGGGGCAGGATGCTCATTTCCTGTTGTCGAGCGTATCGTTGTTTTCGTAGTTTATCCCAGCCGACATTTTTGTATTTGCTACGATATTTTGCGATGTCTTCTTCGCTCGCGTGCAGCGGGTAGTGGGGAGCCGTGTAGGCGACGTATAGGAGGAACGGTTTTGTTTCGTTCTGATATTCGTCCAGATAACTGATTGCGTTGTCGGTGAATGCATCCGTCGTGTAAAAGTCTGGGTCGGATGGCGTGTAGGGAGTGAATTCCTTGTCATCGATTGCCCACCGACGTACTTTTTTGCGGGCTGGGGTTGGATCGTCACCTTTCGCATGGCCGGGATTCCAAAAGTTGCAGCAACCATCCGTTAATCCGTAGTAGCGATCAAATCCTCGCTGGTAAGGTGTTTGGCCAGCATGCCATTTTCCAGTCATTAAGGTGCGGTAGCCAGCATTACGCATCCTTTCGCCAAATGTTGGCGATGAGTAGTGGACCGTGGCCGATGCCCCGACATGATGCCACCAGTGCCCGGTCAGTAACGTTGCTCTGGTGTGTTCACATTTCGCATTGTTGTAAAAAGTTCGAAACCGAATTCCTTCCTTTGCGAGCCGATCAAGGTTCGGGGTCTCGACTTCTCCGCCGTAGCACCCAATGTCTGAAAATCCCATGTCATCACACATGATTAAAACGATATTGGGACGAGTCGCTGGTTTGGTCGCATCAACAGGCGGGGTTTCAGCTGAGGCTTGCTGCTCTGTTCCCAAGAAGCAGCCATAGCAACTGACCAAAAGAAAAAGAGAGAAAACGGGAATGCTTTTGGTGAGAGGCAGAGTTTGCAACGGTGTGGGCTCCCACGCGAGATGTTAAATGTTGAAAGGTGCAGATGAAGCGTAGCTCTTAGTTTATCACTTTTTTAATCTGCGTTGGATTGGCGTCCCATTTCAGTTGGTTGCTGAATGCTCCATGGCTGTGGGACTGTCTCTTATACACATCTGACGCTGCCGACGACTCCTTACGTG
>CAJXTM010000504.1 GCA_913061385.1 uncultured Rhodopirellula sp.
CAATTATTTTCCGTAGTTACTTACACGTATGCGATTGGTCCATGGTCAGCGATCAAGAGGGTGCATCGAAAGTTGATGGGACCCTGTCACAGGATGACCCAGATACAACCAAGGCACCAAATTTGCGTATTGCAGCACGAGATCGGCGTCGTCAAACGCTGCTTTTTCTTGGCGTTGGTACCACCTTGATGGTTATCGCAGGATTGTGGTGGTACGACTATTTCGAGACGTCAGTTATCGTTCAGGAACCCATCGATCCTCCTTCTGTGCGTTTCGAAAAGCTCTATAGGACTGCCCTTGGAGAAGACGATTCGAAGTTACATGTCGAGGGCTTTCCTGTTGATGGCAGAATGGTCGCACGGATCGGTAATTTGAAGTCGCTTCAGACCCTCATTATCGATGAAGGTACTGTGACTGATGAAACTATTGGCTTGATCGCGCAGCTACCTAAATTGCGACAACTACGCTTGCGTTTGTCGCCCATCGGAGACGATGGTTTTCGGCAGTTATCGAACTGTGACGAATTGTGGTTTCTTAATTTACCGCATGCGGAATGCACCGCAGAGGGTGTCGCTTCACTGAAGTCGCTGACGAAATTAAGACAGATCCGACTTGGTTCAAAAAACCTCGATAACCAAGTCACGAACGCGCTAACGCAGATAAGCTCTTTGCGAAGTGTCCATCTGATTGGCGTTCCGATCACCGATGAAGGTTTGAAAAAAATTGCAGCGATGCCCTACTTGGAATCTTTGTATTTAGATGACTCAGCGGTCACTGCAGAAGGGTGGGCGTGGTTATTTCGCGAACATCCTCATTTGCACGTTCATATCGATCAGTCACACCACGATCGAGATCCTAAAGCACACGATCATCATGAGTGATAAATTTTGAAGCATGGTGCCCAGTGAATCTACGAATTATTTTGTGAGGTTAACTGGGTGCACTTGGGAAAGCCATTCAAGTCAGAGATTGTGTCGTGTTTGTATTAGTCGAGTGTAAGTGGTTTCAAAGCTAGCGTTAACTCCGGGACACAGCATTACTATGCTGGGACACAGCACGGAGTTTTGGGGATCATCCGGTTGCTTCGGTGTTTCTGCAGCACCGCTTTTTCGTTTAACGCAGAGATTGATCTGCCACTGAACGGGTTGGTTGTGATCCGTTAGAATCTTCCAATATGGAATTTCGCTACCCTGGCGTCATCAGGATGCGTGGAATTGAAGTAGCAAACCGCAAAATAAAGGATTCAGAATTATGCCGTCGGTACTAGCGATTGCGGCCCATCCAGACGACATCGAGTTTCTTTATGCGGGCACGATGTTGCAACTTGCAAAGCGGGGGTGGAACGTACACTACATGAACCTGTGTGATGGTTCACGCGGCAGCACTACGATGGGTCAGCAAGAGTGTGCGGAAACGCGATTGGGAGAAGCAAAGCGTGCCTGTGAAGTCTTGGGGGCACAATTTTATCCGCCGATTTACTCTGACATGGAAGCGTGCTACACGACGGAAAATTTGAAAAAGGTGACGGCAGTCGTGAGGCAGGCCAAACCGAGCATTGTTCTTGCTCATGCGCCCAGCGATTACATGGAAGACCATGAGATCGCATGCAGATTAGCTGTGAGTGCTGCCTTTTCTCATGGGATGCCAAATCTTGTCAGTGAACCACCGGTTGATGTATTCATGGATCCTGTCACGGTTTACCACGCTCAGCCCATTGGGAACCGTGTCCCAACCGGTGAGTTGGTTCATCCCCACTTTTACGTTGATGTTACCGCTGTGCTCGATCAAAAAGTGGATGCATTGGCTTGTCATGCCAGTCAGAAGCAGTGGCTGGATGAGAGTCAGGGGCAAGACAGCTATTTGCACACGATGCGTGACATGAGCCGTGAGGTCGGCACGATGAGCGGGAAATATGCTTATGCCGAAGGTTGGCGGCGGCGACTTCACTGGGGATTCTGCGGGCCAGACGATGATCCGCTTCGACATGCACTCGGTGATCTAATTCATAGTCCCAGCTAGGTCTGCAAGCGTTCATCGCACAAACGCGGCAGCCTCGGAAGGTTAACCCACCTAAATGAACAGGGTTCCGTCCACATTGCGGACCGGTATCGAGTGGGCGACTTTTCAAGAAACCATCTTGACTGGCTGAGATGCGATTGCATCTTTTCCCAGTGGCACCGCTCGAGCTTGCGTGCCTGTCAGTCCCAGCAAAGAGAGCTGGGGAGTTGATTCAGGTTGCGTGCTTCCGCTGCGGTGACGACCAGCATGTCTTCGACTCGAACACCACCGACATCACGTCCATAAAGCCCTGGCTCAATCGTGAAGACCTCGTCTTCCAAGATCTCAGCTCCACCGTGGTCCAGCAGAATGGGTTCATGCACGTCCAATCCAATGCCATGACCAGTGCCGTGCTGAATGCTGGGGTGATCCGTAATGGTCCCGCGCGAGCAAGGGTAGCCGTGTGCGATCAGAACATTTTCTGCGGCTTTGTGAACTGCATCAGCTGTATTGCCAACAGTCAGAGCAGCAGCGGAGGCGGCTTTGGCTTCCAGAACAGCGGCGTGCATGGCTTTTACGATGTCTGACGGTTGTCCGTGAACGACGGTGCGTGTGCAGTCACCCCAGTAGCGTGATGAATCATCGCGGGGAAACAGATCGACAATGACGGGTTGTTCAGTGTAGAGCGGGCCGTCGCCTGCGTGATGGCAATCCGCCACGTGAGGTGCGGTAGCAACGATAGCGCCGTGTCCCATGCTGAATCCCCGTTTCATGAATTCGATTGCCGCTTTGGCTCGAACGCTTTGGCTCGTGAGTTGCTCGCCTTCAAATTTGAGGGAGCCATCGGCTGAGGCTTCGGCATGTGCGATCATTTCGCACATCATCCGCATCACTTCTTCGGTGACTTTTTGAGCGGCGGCTAGGGCATCCAATTCTTGGTGAGTTTTCTGGCGTCGATCCAGAACTCCGAGTTCGTCATCATAGAGCACGTTGATTTCGGCTTGAATCAGATGCCACGCGAAGATGTAGGGCAGTGAACGATCGGCATAGACTTCTTCAACCTTGGCAGACCGAAGCAGCTGAGCAGCAGCTTCGGCGGTGGCTGTTTCTCGGTCCGCACTCAGGCCAGCCGATGGTGGGTGTTCTGCGGGGCAGGTCACGTCGTCTGCGTGGCTGTGCTGCCGGACTCGATTCATTTCAAGGTCGCGGACAAGAGCAATTCGCTTGTTGTCTAATTCAATCCACGCAGCGGGATCTCCCAGAGGGACGCCGATTCGTTTGAACAGAGAAGCATTTTTATCTGCCGAACCAGCCATGATTCGGGCACTAGTGGGAGCATGTCTCATTTTCGGCTTTCGCTGGAGATCCTGTCAAAGTTCCGTGAACATATCGTCAGTCAGTGGCCACAATTTTTCAAGCCGCCGGATAGATCCACGCGAACAGCATTGTAAAGAAAAGCGCTGAAAAACCCATCGCGATGCTCATTGGCGAGATCACACGTAGGCCCTCAGATTCGGTCATGCCACTCATTTTGGTGATGACCCAGAAGGCACTATCCGTCATCCACGAAATTGGCTTACTGCCCGCACCGATCGCCATGGCGATGTAGACCGGGTGAAAGGGCAGTGATTCGGCGCTCGCAAATCCTTGCAGAATCCCTGCGGCAGTGATCATGGCGACGGTCGCTGATCCCTGCAGTGTGCGCACGGCTGCGGTCACCACGAATGCCAATGGCAGCAGCAGCAGTCCGGGCACTGCACCTGTCAGTGATTCCACTGCTGGGCCGATGCCAGCTTGTTTCAGCATGACTCCAAAAGCACCTCCCGCGGCAGTGATCAAAATGATGTTGCCCGCTGATGCTAAAGAGCGTGTGACCAACGTGCCGCGTTGTTCCTCGGGGCAGTACTTTCGCAGGGACAGAGCCAGCACAACACCGATTGCCAACGCGATATTTTTATTGCCCATGCCACGCAGAATGTCGGTCCATACGGCTGATTCGATGCCGCCAACATTCTGTTTGACGAGATAATCCGTCAAAGAACCTACTGCAATCAAAACGACTGGGACAGTGATGGGTAGCAGGGCGCGGATCAGCGGAGGTGATTCGCCTGGCAGGGAGGAAGATATTTCTGAACCAGGGCCGCCATTGGGTGGCGACTCACTGGATGATTCGGAAATGCTATTGGGGTTTGTTGCGGTCTCGCCCTCTGTTCCCTCAAACCGCAATGGAACTTCGACGCAACGATTGATCACTCTTGCAACCAGAAGTGAGACGACGCTGCTGCAGGCACCAATCACGAGGCCTGCCATCATCATGTTCGCAATGCTGACGTCTTCGAACTGTTCTGCTACCAACAACGGGCCAGGGGTGGGTCTGTCTCTTATACACATCTGACGCTGCCGACGACTCCTTACGTGTAGA
>CAJXTM010000505.1 GCA_913061385.1 uncultured Rhodopirellula sp.
GATCAGCCTCGGTCTCGTGGGCTCGGAGATGTGTATAAGAGACAGGTTCAGGAGTCATGGTTCAGGAGTCATGGTTCAGGAGTCATAAGAACGCTTTCCGGTCTTGGTTTATGGATAGCAACTACTGTCGGAACATAAAAAAACCCCGCAGACCAATTGGCCGCGGGGTTTACTACATCGTTACTGCGTTCCACCTACTCGCGAGGTCGGATCGCTCCAGTCAGGCCGCTGTAGTCCACACGATCAGTCGTGTGCCAAAGGGGTTGACCCAACTCGACGCGACGACGGAGAACCTCGATTTTGTCGGCACTGCCGGCAGGGGCGTCCGTCGCCATGAACTTCTCATCTTGCTGCGGCACGAAATCTTCATCGTGACCGTAACGTAAGATCGCCTCAAACACGTTCTTGCATTGGCTCATAACTGCTATTATCCAATTTGTCTTCTGGCGGCCTTAGGGTCCAACCGGTTGGCCATTGTGTTTATCGTAGTGCCCGCACTCCTTGGGGCTCAGACGCTGTCCGATGAGTTGATTATTAACTTGTTTACGCATGAGTCAAGAAAATTTGTCACAACTAACGTTCTGAGCGGACCATTTCGTGACGCTCCGAGGCTGAAAAAGTGCTAGCTTCGTTAGCCTTGATACCCGCACCTTTGCAAGAGCTAGAATTGACTGGTGGAGGACAGGCAAGAACCAAGGGGGGAATTAGCAACATTGCCCCCAACATCACGGGAGAAAGAACCACTTGGAACGTGGATTCGTCAGACGCCCCGAATTCCAACCCCTTGGCGGGACGCTCCAAATCGCCAACTGAAACGCTAGCTTGTGGTCGCCGACGAAGGTCCAAAAAAATATTTTTTTCTTATGACATTACACCCTGTTAAACAGTAGCAAACATGTGGGTTCAGCGAACATTGCGGCTTAAAGCCGCTCGACGTGGCTTTCATCTCGTGACACATGAGATCGTAAATGCCATCCCCGAATTGACCTCGATTCGAGTCGGCTTGATGCAGGTTTTCATCCAACACACCAGTGCCTCGCTAACAATCAACGAAAATGCGGATCCTGACGTTCGGGTCGACTTTGAGACAGCGATGAATCACGCTGTACCAGAGACCCTGCCGTACGTGCATACGCTGGAGGGAAGCGACGACATGCCAGCGCACGTGAAAGCGTCGATGATGGGCTCCAGCGTCATGATCCCGATAGGCAACGGCCGACTGCAACTGGGTACGTGGCAGGGGATCTACCTTTGTGAGCACCGCAACCACGCCAGTGGGCGTCAAGTCATCATCACGATTCAAGGCGAACGTGACTGAATCGGGCTATGACGAGAGCGTCCGAGATACGACTCAGCCTGCTTCATGCGATGCTGCAAGAGGTACCAGGAAAGCCGACGATTCGGTGGTTACATCCGTCGCCGGCGCGGCCAGCCAATGCCGTCTATTCGTCCTGAACTACTCCAGAATCATGTCATCCACGGTCATTCCACCCGGAATCATCGGTAACACGTGCTCCTGATAAGGGACCTGAACATCAAGCAGGTAAGGGCCCTTATGAGCGATCATCTCGCGAATCGCTGGTTCCAAATCAGACTTTTCGCGAATCGTTGCAGCTCCGCAACCGTAACCCTGTGCAATTTTAACGAAATCGGGATAGCGGTCTTCCGCGTAGGTGAAGCGATCCGCATTGCTTGCCCCGGCTGCCTCTTCGTGATGAATTGGGCCGAGATAAGTATGGGCACGGTTGCGGCCCATGAACCGATCTTCCCACTGCACCACCATGCCAAGATGCTGGTTATTGAGCAGCAGAACTTTCACTGGGAGATCCTCGCAGAAGCAGGTTGCCAGTTCCTGAATATTCATCTGGAAACTGCCATCACCATCAATATCGATGACGAGCGAATTAGGATTCGCTGCCTGAACTCCCATGGCGGCCGGCAAACCAAAGCCCATTGTGCCCAATCCGCTGCTGCTGAGCCACGTGCGTGGGCGTTGGAACTTATAGAACTGGGCAGCCCACATTTGGTGCTGACCGACTCCCACGGCGATATAAGCGTCCATATCGGCTGTCACATCGCTAAGCACCTTGACCGCATGTTGTTGCAGAATGCCGTCGAATTCCTGGTCGTAAGTCAGTGGAAACTTGACTTTCAGTTGCTGACAATGCTCCGCCAATCGCTGATTTCTGGCTGCTGGATCACTTTGTTCAGCTCGGTCAAAGCCTGCTTCACATCTGCACGCACGGGAATATGAGCCGTCTTGTTCTTGTTCAGCTCGGACCCATCAATATCGATGTGGATAATCTTGGCATCTTTCGCAAAGGCTTCGACCTTGCCGGTCACGCGATCATCAAATCGAACGCCCAAAGCAATCAGCAGATCGCAATCCCTGACGGCATAGTTTGCGTAGGCAGCTCCGTGCATGCCAAGCCAGTCCAAGGATCGCTCATGATCTGGTGAAATCGCACCGATTCCCATCACGGTCGTGGTCACAGGAATTCCGGTTTTATTAACAAATTGGCGGAGTTCCTCACTCGCTTCACCGAGAATCACTCCACCACCGGCATAAATGACGGGGCGGCGGGCAAGTTTGATGGCCGCCGCAATCTGGCGAATTGTCTCACTGGGAACGATGGGTGCAGCAGGTTCGTAGCCTGGCAGATCCATTGGCGGATCCATATCAACATCATTCAAATCGCCAAGCTGCACGTCTTTTGGCATATCGATCAGTACGGGGCCCGGTCGTCCACTTTGAGCTAGGTGGAATGCCTCCTTCATGATCCGTGGCAGATCACTGACTTTTGTCACCAGATAGTGGTGCTTGGTAATCCCACGACAGACCTCAACCATCGGCGTCTCTTGAAAAGCATCGCTTCCGATCGCCTTGGTGGGCACTTGGCCGGTAATGCAGACAATCGGCACGCTATCCAGCTTGGCATCCGCGATCGCAGTGACCAAATTGGTCGCTCCTGGGCCGCTGGTTGCCATCACAACACCGACCTTGCCTGTGCTGCGAGCATAACCTTGTGCGGCAAATGCCCCACCCTGCTCGTGACGAGGAAGAATGGTCCGAATCGAGCCTCCAAACCGTGTCAAAGCCTGATGCATCGGCATGCTACAGCCGCCGGGGTAGGCAAAAAGCACGTCAACACCATGCTCGACCAAAGATTTGACCAAGATATCGGCGCCAGTCATTACTTGGGGCTCGGTAGCGGCTTTCGCGGTACTCATATGCTTCTAAATACTTGAATCTGGGCGAACTAGACAAAACAAACAGACGCAGAACGCTCATTTGAACGCGTTTTAAACTGCGGGACGGTGTCCGACAGACAAGCTGACGAAACACTAGGTTCGCGAATCGGCCAAAACTGACATTTACGCCGTCGGCAGAAACCTCGAATCTATGCGTTAACGTAAGTTCGTGCCGAAACTTAGGCAATGGTGAAAACGGCCTCTCGCTATGACAACTTGGCTCAATTTGTTGACTGTCGCTACCGGTGGTGCTATTGGTTCTGTCTGTCGATACCTGATTACGGTCGCATCAATCGCGATTCCGGGGGGTTCGACGTTGATCGGAACCACCGTGGTAAACCTGATTGGATGTGCTGCGATTGGTGGTTTCGCCGAGGTAGTTCTGGTGACGAACAGTCTGTCTGAACGCACCCAGCTACTGATTCGCGTAGGTTTTTTGGGTGGGCTGACAACATTTTCCACCTTTGCTGGCGAATCGGCCGCTTTGGCCGACGAGGGGCGTTGGCTGGCCTGCGGTCTGTATGTTGCAGCAAATATGTTCCTCGGTTGGACAGCGTTGATACTCACTGCACTGCTCGTCAAAGGCTGGCTCACATGACGCGAATCGCTTGGGGAATCCTTTGGCTGACCATGGTATCCTCGCTCTCCGGTCAGACTTCGCAAAAACCGGAACCGTTACCGCATTACGGTGCCTCACGCTCGCTCCGTGAAGACGCAACTCTTCGATCTGTCGCATTCGTAACGCCTGAAACCGGACTTGCCTGTGGTGATCGCGGAACCATTTTGCGAACAACCGACGGCGGATCATCTTGGCAGTCCACGAGTAGTGGAGTCGACTGCCCTCTCTCAGCCATCGTTTGGGTCGACACCAACAAAGCGATCGCGGTGGGTGGCAATTACGATCGCATCACGGGTCTCAGCCGCGGTGTGGTGCTGCGATCACAGGACGGGGGACAATCATGGCAGCGAGCCGAAGACGAAGAATTAACCCGTTTTCATAAACTGGAAAAAAGTAGTGAAGGATCCATTTTAGCTCGCTGCGATTGGTCTCACGCCGTACTCACTGACAGACTCATCAGCCGCGATGGTGGAAGAACGTGGAACGACCATTCCGCCTCAACAACTGACTCACACACCTGTCTCTTATACACATCTCCGAGCCC